>CAURTW010000018.1:0-24870 GCA_963527705.1 uncultured Streptococcus sp. | reverse complement strand
AAGTCGACGCTGAAAGTCTGATGAAAGAGTACGAAAAACGTGCTAAAGATGCTGGAGTGGCAGATGTTCATATCGTCATTGAAATGGGAAATCCAAAGACCCTACTAGCACGTACTATTCCAGATGCAGAGGAAGTAGACCTCATCCTCGTTGGTGCAACTGGTCTCAACGCCTTTGAACGCCTCTTGGTCGGTTCTTCATCTGAATACATTCTCCGCCATGCTAAAGTCGATTTGCTGGTTGTGAGAGAACAAGAAAAAACCTTATAATCACAAAGAAAAGGAGCCCAGAGCTCCTTTTTGTTTACTTTTTGTTTACTGTTTATTTCTCTCTTTATGACGTTCATAAGCCTTGAGTTGGCGCTGCAGTTCCTTTTTAATCGCAGGTTCTGGAGCATATTTTTCTTCCCAATCATCTGGTTTTAAGATTTTGTGGGTCACTGGATCAAAATGAGCCTTGCCATCTGGGAAAATTTTCCCCATATTGGCCTGATGAACAATATCAAAAATACGTTCTGGATCCACCCCCATCAAGACAAAACTACCGTAGGTAAAGTAAAGTGTGTCAATCAGGGCATCTACCTGACCTATCAAATCTTGCTGAGCAGGCGTCTTCTTAGCTACTTTATCTGCTGCCTTATCCAGAGCTTGATGAAGTTGCGATAGAGCTTGACCAAAGTCCTCTTCAGAAGGACTGGCAGCTCTAACAAATTCCACCAATTCTTCTATTTTAAAGCCAGCCCTGTGGGTTGCACCTTCTAAATCCCAAGCTCGAGGTTCTTCTTGGGTTCGTTCATCCATCATATGGTGGAAGGTCTTGACCTTATTGAAATGATAATCACGGCTGACAAAGACTTTTTCTGAAGCCAAAACACCAAAATGTTCCAGTGCCTTGTGGATTCCGTCTTGTTGATTGCTAGTGGTAATGTGCTTGGCAACTTCCTTGACACTGCTACTACCATTTCCCATAGCAACCGACATCCCAACGCCTGCCAGCATTTCAAGATCGTTATCGGAGTCACCAAAGGCCATGACTTGGTTGAGGTCAAAGCCATATTCTTTTCCAACTCGGCGAATACCTTCCAATTTAGAGTTTCCTTGATTGATGACATCCGCTGCAAAAGGATTGCTACGTGTCAATTTCAAATCTTCAAAATCAGCTGCCGCCTTCTCAGATTCTTCTGGCGTCATCAGCATCAAAACTTGGTAGATAGGCTGATTGATCAGATGAAGCAGATCTTCTTCCTTTTGGGGAACAACCTTGCTGACCATACGATTAAAGGAATGACTCACCGTCCGAGTTAAAACAGAGGGAACGAAGCGACTGATTCGTTGGGAAAAAGAACCCAAACCAAAGGACATGATTTTAGAACCTAACATGGCATCCTTGGTCCCTAGAGCAATCTCCTTACCCTCTTTTTTAGCATAAGTAATGAGCTGGCGCAAATGTAACTTGGAAATAGGGCTCGTAAACAAGACTCTGTCTTTATTAAAGATATACTGGCCATTGTAAGTTACCGCAAAGTCCAGATCCAAATCGTCCATCAATTCCTTAACAAAAAAAGGTCCTCGACCTGTCGCTACGCCGACAAGTACCCCTTGCTCTTTGACGATTTTAATCGCGTCCTTAGTGGATTTCAAAACACTCTTGCGATCGTTGACCAAGGTTCCATCGATATCAAAAAAAACCGCTTTGACTTCCATCCTATCCCAATCTCCCCTTTTGTGATACAATGATTATACCACATTTCAGAAAGAGTGAGTAAATCATGCCTAAGAAAATCCTTGTTTTACATACGGGCGGAACTATTTCCATGCAAGCCGATGCTTCTGGCGCTGTTGTGACGAGTTCAGATAATCCCATGAACCATGTGTCCAATCCCCTCGAAGGAATCCAAGTCCACGCCCTAGACTTTTTTAATCTGCCAAGTCCCCATATCAAACCCAAGCATATGCTGGCCCTCTACCAAAAAATCAAAGAGGAAGCTGCTAACTACGATGGAGTGGTAATCACACATGGGACCGATACTTTAGAGGAAACAGCCTATTTTCTTGATACCATGGAAGTCCCCCATATGCCCATCGTTCTAACAGGTGCCATGCGCAGCTCCAACGAACTCGGCAGTGATGGTGTTTATAATTATCTGAGTGCTTTAAGGGTAGCTAGCGATGACAGGGCTGCTGACAAAGGAGTTTTGGTCGTTATGAACGATGAAATCCACGCTGCCAAGTATGTCACCAAAACACATACGACCAACGTCGGTACCTTCCAGACCCCAACACATGGCCCCCTTGGTCTCATCACGAAACAGGAAATACTCTACTTTAAAACAGCTGAGCCCCGTGTCCGCTTTGACCTTGATCACATACAAGGATTGGTACCTATCATCTCGGCTTATGCTGGTATGACAGATGAGCTAATTGATATGCTGGATTTGGAACAATTGGACGGTTTGATTATCCAGGCCTTCGGAGCTGGTAATATTCCCAAAGAAACGGCTCAAAAATTAGAAAGCCTTCTGCAAAGAGGAATCCCAGTCGCCCTGGTTTCACGATGCTTTAACGGTATCGCTGAGCCTGTTTATGCCTACCAAGGTGGGGGCGTGCAGTTGCAAAAATCTGGTGTCTTCTTTGTTAAAGAACTTAATTCCCAAAAAGCCCGCTTGAAACTCCTCATTGCCCTCAATGCCGGACTAACAGGACAGGCTTTGAAAGACTATATGGAAGGCTAAGTCTCTTCGCCAGAAAGCAAAATCAGGAAATCTTCACGATTCCCTGATTTTTTCTATTTACGTTTTCGTGTAGAGCGGCGTTCTGTCAAACCATGAGGTAAGAGAACTTCACGTTCTTCCAACTCTTCCTTGTGCATAATCTTAGTCAACATACGCATACTAATAGCACCAAGGTCATAAAGAGGTTGGGCAATAGTTGTCAAGTTTGGACGGGTAAAGCGTGAGATTTGTGAATCATCACTAGTAATGATTTCAAATTCTTCTGGTACTGACACACCCTTATCAGCAAGGCCATTCAAGACACCTGCTGCCAACTCATCACCTGTTACAACTGCTGCAGTTGCGTTTGATGAAATCAAGCGTTCTGCCAAGGCATAACCGTCTTCATAAGTGTATTTAGATTCAAATACCAATCCTTCGCTATAAGAAATACCTGATTTTTTCAAGGCTTCCTTGTAGCCAACCAAACGAACCTTACCATTGATATCATCCACTAGTGGACCGCTAACGAAAGCAATGCGCTCATTTTCTTTAGCAAGGTAGGTTACTGCATCAATCGTTGCTTGTTTGTAGTCAATATTGACACTTGGAAGCTGATGTTCTACATCCACAGTTCCTGCAAGAACAACTGGTGTTCGAGAACGAGAAAACTCTGAACGAATTTTTTCAGTCAAGTGGTACCCCATAAAGATGATACCATCCACTTGCTTAGAAAACAGTGTATTGACAACTGAAACTTCCTTGTCATCGTCCTCATCACTATTAGCAAGAACAATATTGTACTTGTACATTTCAGCGATATCATCAATCCCTTTGGCAAGCGTTGAGAAATAACCATTGGTAATATTGGGGATCACGACACCGACAGTGGTTGTCTTTTTACTTGCAAGACCACGTGCCACTGCATTTGGACGGTAATCCAAACGATCAATCACCTCAAGCACTTTTTTACGGGTGTTCTCTTTTACATTCTTATTGCCATTGACTACACGGCTAACAGTCGCCATTGAAACTCCTGCTTCACGGGCGACATCATAAATCGTTACTGTATCGTCTGTATTCATTCCATTTCCTTTCTATATCATACCTCACGAGACTCCAAAAAAGAGACGGTATGAAAATTTCGTTTTCATGATTCTACTTATTCCATTTTATCACTATTTGTAAACACTTTCAAGCGTTTTTTGAAGATTATTTGAAAAAATTTCATAGGAAGCTATGTTTATGAAGAAAAAATCACCTTTTCTTGATTTTTAATCCTATTTGCTGTATGATAAGGGAAAAGAAAGGGGGAAGAAATATGGCTTTTACCAATACCCACATGCGGTCAGCTAGTTTTGGCATTGTTACCAGCTTGCCTGATGACGTTATTGACTCATTTTGGTATATCATCGACCACTTCTTAAAAAATGTCTTTGAATTGGAGGAGGAACTCGAGTTTCAATTGCTCAATAACCAAGGAAAAATTACCTTCCACTTCTCAAGTCAACACCTCCCTACAGCCATTGATTTTGACTTTAACCACCCTTTCGACCCTCTTTATCCCCCGAGAGTTCTGGTTTTAGATATGGATGGTAGAGAGACTATCCTCCTCCCAGAAGAAAATGACCTATTTTAAAAACTCTAGCCTTCAGTTGCAAGTGACTGAAAACTAGAGTTTTTTCTATTTTTTCAAAGCATTATACAAGTTGCGGATCGGTTTCTTTAATGTCGGATGGATAAAATGAGGCGCAATTTCCTGTAAGGACTCAAGGACAAAAAGGCGTTCCGCTATATAAGGATGAGGCAAGATAAGGTCGTCTGTATAAAGAATCAGATCCTCCACAAAGAGCAAGTCCAAATCAATCAAACGAGGCCCCCAATGTACTTCTCTCACCCGTCCCATCTCTGACTCAATGGCTAACAAGGTCTCTAATAGAACTGGGGCCGGCAACCAGGTTTCAACCTCAACCACTTGATTAGCAAAGCTATCTTGCTCGACACCTCCCCAAGGCTCCGTCGTCAAGACACTGGACTCTTTGAGAATATGGATACCTCGAGCTCGCAGTTTGTCAATAGCTCGCTCCAAGTTTGCTTGCTTATCTCCCATATTGCTTCCTAGGGCGATAAAGGCCCGTTGCTTGCGACGATGAATGGTTACCGAGCAAGTATCTAGTGGTAAATGCACTGGCGCCCAAGGTTTTTTCAGTTCCAGCTTCATTTCTTGGACAAGAGGATAAGCTTCAAAGGTACGTTCTACCAGTTTGTAGGCTACCGTTTCAATCAAGTCCTCAGTTGTTTCCTGAAACCAAGTCGTCCACTGCTGGCACAATTCTCCGTAATGGACAGAGGCTGTTAAATCCAAATCTGTCGCCGCCTTGGTCATATCATAGGATAGGATTGCGGAAATAACAAACTTCTGCCCCAATTCTTTCTCACTAGGAAAAAGACCATGATAAGCAAAAATTTCCAAATCCTTAATCTGCAGTTGATCCATAATGATTCCTTTCTAGAAAAATCCGCCCAAAGCGGATTCTTTTTATACTCAATGAAAATCAAAGTGCAAACTAAGAAGCTAGCCGCAGACTGCTCAAAACACTGTTTTGAGGTTGCAGATGGAAGCTGATGTGGTTTGAATTTGATTTTCGAAGAGTATTACAGTCCCATTAAACGATAAGCCTGATCTCTGAGGTCCTTATCTGTTTCAAATAGACCACGAGCTACTGTCGTCAAGGTTGCTGTGCCTGGTTTTCTGACACCACGCATACTCATACACATATGCTCCGCCTCAATGACAACAAAGGCTCCTTTAGCACCTAGATAGTCCATCAAGGCATCGGCCACTTCGATATTCAAACGTTCTTGAATTTGTGGTTTTTTCGAATAAACTTCAACCGTACGAGCTAGCTTAGACAAACCTGCCACACGGCCATCTGGAATATAGGCAATATGCGCTCTCCCATAAAATGGTAGAAAGTGGTGTTCACACATGGTATGGAAAAAGATATCCTTTTCTACCACCATATTATCGTCAAGAATCTCAAAGGATTTTGACAAATGTTCCTCCGCTGTTTGACCAAGCCCTGAAAAAATCTCTTGGTACATACGAGCCACACGAGCAGGTGTTTCCTGCAAGCCCTCACGGTTAGCGTCCTCTCCGACAGCCTCGATAATCATTTTTACAGCTGTTTCAATCTTTTGTGTATCCATTTTCGTTTTTCCTCTCCATCAGATAGGCTCTCACTTGGCTCAAGAAATACAAGGAACCTGTGACAATCCTAACTGTTTTTTTCTCTTCTTTTTTATCTGTCAATTTCTGCTCTAGAAAATCCTGCCAACCTTGGTAGCTGAGATTTCTAGACTTAGCTGCCTCTTTCAGCACGCTTTCATCAGTCGCCCGACTATCGTCAAAATGTGTTAGAGTAAGCTCGGTATCTGGCATGGCCCCAAGCAAATCCAACATATCTTCCAAGGCCTTAGTTTTGATACAAGTAAAGAGGATTTCCTTACGATAATCCGCAAAGCGTTCTTGCAAGGTTGCTAATAAAGCTTTGATAGCATGGGGATTGTGGGCCCCATCCAAGATCATCGAGGGGTTCCTTGACACGATTTCCAAACGCCCTGGCCAACTTGTTTCTTCCAAGGCTTGAGCAAGCAAGTGATTGCTTGCTAGTTCTCGACCATCTTCTTTACAAAAAGCATCAAGTAAAGCTATGGCCATCCCAGCATTCTCTATCTGGTGCAAGCCAAGCAAGCCAGTCTGGAAGCGACCTTGTCTGAGAGAACTAGTATAGTCAAAGACTTCACCCGTTACCACACTCTCTTGATGACTAACTTGATAATCTTTCCCATAGGCAAGTCTCGGCGCAGCTTTCCCTTCCGCAATGCGGTCAATAACAGCCAAGGCTTCTGGAGCGATACGACCTGTCACCAAGGGAATTCCTCGTTTGATAATACCAGCTTTCTGCTCTGCTATGGCTTCCAAGGTGTCACCAAGTAGGGCTACATGGTCCAATCCAATAGTCGTGATGCCTGTTAAAATGGGCTGGCAGACATTGGTACTATCCAAGAGTCCCCCCATACCCACTTCCATGATAGCCACGTCTACTTGCTCTGAAGCAAAGTAGTCATAGGATATGGCTGTGATAATCTCAAATTCGGTTGTTCCCTGCAAATTGTCAGCAGATTCCCCCTCAAGCAAAGAATGATAGTCTGCCATGAGGTCTTCTAGTCTCGTTTCTGGGATAGATTCCCCATTGATGCTAATCTGGTCTGTGTAATGAATGAGATAGGGCGAGCTGAAAACACCCACTCTCAGACCTAGCTTTTCTAGCATCTTTTTCAAAAAAGCAATGGTAGACCCCTTGCCATTGGTCCCTCCGACATGGATGACCTTGAGTTTGAGATGGGGATTTCCACGCAAAGCTAACAGTTCCACCATTCGTTCCAAGCCAAAATGCGGTTGATCCGTCCGGTAGTTAGCAATCCACTGATTGTTTTCGATTTCTTTCATCTTATTTATATTGTTTTAAATCTAAATTTTCCGCTTCATCAGCCAAACGAATGGCGGAGGCAATTTCAACTGCCATCCTGTGACTAGCTACGTCATGCACGCGCACCACTTCTACACCCTGTCTTGCAGCAATACTAGTTACATGAGCCGAAGCCGTGTCCCGATTGCGGAAACCAAGTTCTGTCTCAGGATTGACTTCAAAACCATTTTCTTCAAGGATATTGATGACAAACCGCTTGCGCGACACTCCAAGAAAGATTGGATAGCCCTTCTGATGTAGTTTATCCAAGTCCCGTAAAAGAAGCAGATTTTCTTTCTTGGTCAGACCAAAGCCAATTCCTGGATCCAACAGGATATTTTCTTGAGCGATACCAGCTTCCTCTGCTCTCGCTAAGGCTCTGTCAAAGAAAGTCTCCATCAAGTCTTCGATTGGCATTTTTTCAAAGTCAGCTAACTCTTCCTCTGTAAAAGCTTGTCCAAAACCAAAATGAGGAAATATGAGCGAGCTAGGGTGCTGAGGTCGCGCCATGACTGGATTAAACATGATGACCACTTGCGCTCTCGCTTCAGCTACCACATGGGCCATTTTTTCATCACCCATGAGACCAGTGATATCATTGACTAGATTAGCACCAGCAGCCAAAGCAGCCTCTGCCACCTGACTTTTCCAAGTATCGATGGAAATGAGAACATCACTTTCCTCACAGATAGCTTTAATCACTGGAACAACACGCTGGATTTCCTCTTCTATCTCAACATAGCTACTGCCCGGCCGAGTCGATTCTCCACCGATATCAAGCATGCTAGCTCCTTCAGCTATCAATTTACGGGCTTGCTGAAGCGCCTGGTCAACAGCAAAAAACTGACCACCATCCGAAAAGGAATCTGGTGTTACATTGATAATTCCACAAATAGCTGTTTTTGCCTGACTAGCTTTACTGAACATAAGGTCACTCCTCAAGGTTTTTCACCACATTATTTCTCTATTTTACCATAAAAAGAAAAAGATGGATACGCTAGTATTCATCTTTTCCAAGCGGCTAATGGTTTAGAATGATAGACCTAGATTTCTACTAATCAATACCAATAAGGCCAACAAACAAAATGCAATACCATTGAGAATCATATGAAGCAAAATGGACATCTCCAAACGCTCAGTCTTATAGGCTGTCCAAGTCAAAACCGTTGACATTCCTCCATAAATAATCACAGAAGGTAGATTGGTTGGCATATGAAGCAAGGCAAAGACGATTGCACCAACAATAAAACCTAGTTTTTCTTTTCCGCGGAAGATCTTTTTTGGAATAATCCCACGACACAAAATTTCTTCACAAATCGGCGCAATCAAGACTAGTAGGAAGAAAGTTGAAATCAAGGAACTATTCTGAACCAAACCATTCAGTATTGATTGGTTACTGGTTGTTGCCTCATTTGTTAGTCGAAGCAGTAGTGAACCCAAGAGATTTGTCGCAAAAATCACCAGATAACTCAGTACCAAGCGAGCCAAGTCTTTTGCCTTAAAAAAGGATAGATTAAAAGTAGCAAGTTGTGTTTTTCGTGCACCAATAATGAATACAATCAAAACGACTATGGATAGAGCACCTACTAAGAGCCCTGACTGTAAAATCGGAAACTGTTTGTTTGCTAAAAACAAAGCAAGTCCTATGGGAAATTGAGATAGAACAAAAGCTACCAAAAGGATGATCACCCATTTCCCTCTGTTTAAAACCTCTTGCCAAATCGTCTTATCTTTCATGATGTACCTCCTTATAAGAAAAAGGGGAGACTCCCCTTTTTCTATTATACCATTTATAGCGCCATACTGATATAGTTAAGGATAAACAAGGCATCCAAAATCCAAATCATCACGTGCACATCCTTGGCTTGACCTTTGACAACTTTTGTCAAGGTATATGTCAAGAAACCAACAGCAATCCCTTGTGTGATAGAGTAGCTGAATCCCATAAAGATAGATGTGAAGAAGGCAGGAACCGCTTCAGCCATATCATCCCAATGGATATTTTTCAAGCTAGCCAACATCATAATCCCAACGATAATCAAGATTGGAGCTGTAGCAGCTGTTGGTACGATAGCTAGAAGTGGGCTAAAGAAGCTTGAAATTGCAAAACAGATTGCCACAACCAAGGCTGTCAAACCTGTACGTCCACCTGCACCAATACCAGCAGCAGACTCAACATAAGTCGTTACGTTTGAAGTACCGGCGATGGCACCAATTGAAGTACCAATCAAGTCTGAATAAAGAGCCTTGTCCAACTTAGCTGATTGGTGATTTTCACCATTTGTAGCTACGATACCAACTTTTTCACCAGTACCGATCAAGGTACCAATTGTGTCAAAAATATCTGTCAACGAGAAGGCAAGAATTGCCATAAGAGTTTCAGGTAAGCGAGCTGTATCTGAAATCAAAGCTACCAAACCTTCTGAACCAAGAGCTGCACCAAAGACTGTCTTCAAGTCTTCAAAGGCTGCACCAACATGGTTGTTAGCAAAATCGATACTAGACAAATCTACCAAACCAACTGCGATAGCAAGAACAGTTGTTGTCAAGATAGAGAGAATAATTCCCCCTTTAATTCCTTTGATAACAAAGAAGATAGTAATGGCCAGTCCTGCAAGAGCCACCAAAACAGCTGGATTATTAAAGTTGACCAATCCTGGAACTGCTGAAGAGTTTGCTGCAATCGTTGCTTGAGCTTTGTCAGCCCCTTCTCCTACAACAGTATAGTTGCCTGGATCAATCGTAAATTTCAAAAGCCCAGCATTCTTAATCCCTACATAGGCAAGGAAGACACCGATACCAGCTGAAATAGCTGAACGAAGGGCGTTTGGAATCGATTCAATGATCATTTTACGAACATTTGTCAAGGTAATAATCAATGAGATGACACCACAGATGAAGACCATAGCTAGGGCTTCTTGCCAAGAATAACCAAGTCCAAATACGACTGTAAATGTAAAGAAGGCGTTAAGACCCATACCTGGCGCTTGAGCATAAGGTAAGTTAGCATAGAAGGCCATCATCAAGGTACCCGCTACTGCACCAATGATCGTCGCTAGGAAGACACCTTGAGCAGGCATTCCTGTTTGCGAAAGAATTTGTGGGTTTACAAAGAGAATATAACTCATTGCAAAGAAAGTTGTTAAACCAGCGAGAACCTCTGTACGAACGTCTGTACCGTTCTCTTTTAGTTTAAATAATTTGTCCATTATTAATCTCCTTTTAATTTTTACGAACAATAATAGAATTATACCATTTATCATTCACTTTTTCAATATCTTTGTTTGATTTATTTAAGAAATTAATCCAATTTCATTTTTTGTTTGGAATCTGCTTTTCCGCCTGCTTTTTGTTATAATAGTAGACATCTTATCTGAAAAGACACTAGAAAGGTCCCTATGACGAAAAAAATTATTGCAGTTGACCTGGATGGAACCCTACTCAACTCAGACAGTCAGATTTCTGACTTTACCAAAGAAACTATTAAAAAAGTTGCTGAAAAAGGCCATCAGATTATTATTACAACGGGTCGCCCTTACCGTATGTCAAAAGATTTTTACCGTGAACTAGGCTTAGACACTCCTATGATTAATTTCAACGGCTCCCTTACTCATTTACCAGACCAAGTTTGGAACTTTGAAAAGTGTTTGACGGTAGACAAAAAATATCTGCTAGATATGGTTCGACGTTCAGAGGACATTCAAGCCGATTTTATCGCTGGAGAATATCGTAAAAAATTCTACATTACAAATCCTAATGAAGAAATTGCCAATCCCAAACTATTTGGTGTAGAATCTTTCCAGCCTGAAGATCAATTTCAGCCAGAGTTAGTAACCAAGGATCCTAACTGTATTCTTTTACAGACCAGAGTCAGTGACAAATATGCCTTGGCAAAAGAAATGAACGCCTTCTACCAGCATCAACTGTCTATCAATACCTGGGGAGGTCCGCTCAATATCCTTGAGTGTACTCCAAAAGGTGTCAATAAGGCCTTCGCCTTAGACTACTTGCTCAAGGTAATGAACCGTGACAAAAAGGATTTGATTGCCTTTGGAGATGAGCACAATGATACCGAAATGCTAGCTTTTGCTGGGAAAGGTTATGCAATGAAAAATGCTAACCCAGAGCTACTCCCTTATGCAGATGAGCAAATCGCCCTGACCAACGACCAAGATGGGGTTGCAAAAACCCTGCAAGATTTATTCTTATAGTCCATACTGATACTCAATGAAAATCAAAGAGCAAACTAGGAAGCTAGCCGTAGGCAGTACTTGAGTACGGCAAGGCGAAGCTGACGTGGTTTGAATTTGATTTTCGAAGAGTATGACCAGCTTGCGAGCTGGTCTTTGTGTTCTTTTCACAGTCTCATCAACCGGTTAATCGATTGTTCTATTTTTCACCTCCAAAACCTTGGAAAAGGCTTTCTTTTGTGATATACTTCACATATAAATACAAGAGAGCTCGTCATACTCGACTCTGTTGACACAAAATCAATCCAGTCCTGTTTCTCCTGCTCTCAGTTAATATCAAGGAGGATAGCTATGAAAGCTGTTGTTGTAAATCCAGAAAGCACTGGTGTTGCTGTTGAAGAAAAAGTACTCCGTCCACTTGAAACTGGAGAAGCACTTGTAGAAATTGAATACTGTGGTGTTTGCCACACTGACCTCCACGTTGCCCATGGTGACTTTGGTCAAGTACCAGGACGTGTTTTAGGACATGAAGGTGTTGGTATCGTTAAAGAAATTGCCCCAGATGTTAAAAGCCTTAAAGTCGGCGACCGCGTCAGCGTTGCTTGGTTCTTTGAAGGATGTGGCACTTGCGAATACTGTACAACTGGTCGCGAAACCCTTTGCCGTACAGTGAAAAATGCCGGCTACTCAGTAGATGGTGGTATGGCTGAACAATGTATCGTAACTGCAGACTATGCTGTTAAAGTTCCTGACGGACTTGATCCAGCCCAAGCTTCTTCTATCACATGTGCTGGTGTAACAACCTATAAAGCCATTAAAGAGGCCAAAGTTGAACCAGGCCAATGGGTTGTTCTTTACGGTGCTGGTGGACTTGGTAACCTAGCTGTTCAATACGCTAAAAAAGTATTCAATGCTCATGTTATCGCAGTTGATATCAATAACGACAAACTTGCCCTTGCAAAAGAAGTAGGCGCTGACATTGTTATTAACGGCCTCGAAGTTGAAGATGTACCTGGACTCATCAAGGAAAAAACTGATGGTGGAGCTCATTCAGCTGTCGTAACTGCTGTGTCTAAAGTTGCCTTCAACCAGGCTGTTGACTCAGTTCGTGCCGGTGGTCGCGTAGTCGCTGTTGGTCTTCCTTCTGAAATGATGGAACTCAGCATCGTCAAAACCGTTCTAGATGGAATCCAAGTCATCGGTTCTCTTGTAGGAACTCGTAAAGACTTGGAAGAAGCCTTCCAATTCGGTGCAGAAGGTTTAGTAGTTCCAGTTGTCCAAAAACGTCCAGTAGAAGATGCTGTAGCCATTTTCGACGAAATGGAAAAAGGTCAAATCCAAGGACGTATGGTACTCGACTTCACCCACTAATCTAATAGAAACCTATTTTAAAAGTTGGAATACGCTTCCAACTTTTTTATATTAAATTTTTAAATATGGATTCAAGATTACCTCTCAAAAACTTAATATATCAATATTTTCAAAGAAACCCTTTTTGCTTTTTTATGTTAAATAGTTGCTTTTTATATGAAAACGGTTTATACTTAAAAAGTCTTAAAGTTTTCTTAAACGAAAACTAAAACAAAAAAGGAGGAATGACAATAATGAGTATCGGAATCATTATTGCGAGCCACGGCGAATTTGCTGCGGGTATTCATCAATCAGGATCTATGATCTTTGGTGAACAAGAAAAGGTTCAAGTTGTAACCTTTATGCCAAATGAAGGTCCAGATGACCTTTACGCTAAATTCAATAACGCTGTGGCTGCATTTGACGCAGAAGATGAGGTTCTAGTATTGGCTGACCTTTGGAGTGGATCTCCATTCAACCAAGCTAGCCGCGTGATGGGAGAAAATCCAGAACGTAAATTTGCCATCATCACAGGACTGAACTTGCCGATGTTGATCCAAGCCTACACAGAGCGCCTTATGGACGCGAATGCAGGTGTGGATAAAGTCGCTGCGAATATCATTAAAGAAGCCAAAGATGGCATCAAGGCTCTTCCAGAAGAGCTTAACCCAGTTGAGGAAGTTGCAAGTGCTGTAGCTGCTCCAGTTGCACAAGCTGCTATTCCAGAAGGAACAGTTATCGGTGACGGTAAACTGAAAATCAACCTTGCTCGTCTAGACACTCGTCTCCTTCACGGTCAGGTTGCCACTGCTTGGACTCCAGATTCAAAAGCAGATCGTATCATCGTTGCTTCAGACAACGTTGCAAACGACGAGTTGCGTAAAGAATTGATCAAACAAGCAGCTCCTAACGGTGTAAAAGCTAACGTTGTCCCAATCCAGAAATTGATCGACGTTGCAAAAGACCCACGTTTCGGCGAAACTCATGCCCTTATCTTGTTTGAAACTCCACAAGATGCACTTCGTGCTATCGAAGGTGGCGTGCCAATCAAGACCCTTAACGTTGGTTCTATGGCTCACTCAACAGGTAAAACAATGATCAACAACGTTTTGTCTATGGACAAAGAAGACGTTGCAACCTTTGAAAAAATGCGTGACCTCGGTGTTGAATTTGACGTACGTAAAGTACCAAACGACACGAAAAAAGATTTGTTTGACTTGATTAAGAAAGCAAACGTTCAATAATGTTAATCTGTTTCTATCATTTTTGAAAACAGGATTAAATACTTTATTAAAACTAAATAGAAAAGGAATAAAACCATGTCAGATATTTCAATCATTTCTGCTATCTTGGTTGTAGTTGTTGCCTTCCTTGCAGGTCTTGAAGGTATCCTCGACCAATTCCAATTCCATCAACCAATCGTCGCATGTACCCTTATCGGACTTGCAACTGGTAACCTCGAAGCAGGGGTTATGCTTGGTGGATCTCTTCAAATGATCGCCCTTGGTTGGGCAAACATCGGAGCTGCCGTAGCTCCTGACGCTGCTCTTGCATCTGTTGCTGCAGCAATCATCTTGATCAAAGGTGGTAACTTTACTACTGATGGTATCGCCGTTGCAACGGCAACAGCTATCCCTCTTGCTGTAGCTGGACTTTTCTTGACAATGATTGTTCGTACAATCTCAGTTGCCTTAGTTCACTCAGCTGATGCTGCTGCTAAAGACGGAAACATTGCAGCTGTTGAGCGTGCTCACTTTGTTGCACTTCTTCTTCAAGGTCTTCGTATTGCAATCCCTGCTGCCTTCCTTATCGCTATCCCAGCTTCTGCTGTTCAAGATGCTCTTAAATTGATGCCAGACTGGTTGAACGGTGGTATGGCTGTCGGTGGTGCTATGGTCGTTGCCGTTGGTTACGCTATGGTTATCAACATGATGGCAACTCGTGAAGTATGGCCATTCTTCGCTATCGGTTTTGCTCTTGCAGCTATCTCTCAATTGACTTTGATTGCCCTTGGTGTCATCGGTGTTGCCCTTGCCTTCATCTACCTTAACCTTACAAAACAAGGTGGAAACGGTGGCGGCGGAGCTGCGACTTCTAACGACCCAATCGGTGATATCCTAGAAGACTACTAGAAAGGGGAACAATCATGGCTGAAAAAATTCAATTATCAAAATCAGATCGTCAAAAAGTTTGGTGGCGTTCACAATTCCTTCAAGGTTCTTGGAACTACGAACGTATGCAAAACTTGGGTTGGGCTTACTCTTTGATCCCAGCTATCAAAAAATTGTACACTAAAAAAGAAGACCAAGCGGCTGCTCTTGAGCGTCACCTTGAATTCTTCAACACTCACCCATACGTAGCTGCTCCAATCATGGGGGTTACTCTTGCACTTGAAGAAGAGCGCGCTAACGGTGTTGAGATCGACGACGCGGCTATCCAAGGGGTTAAGATCGGTATGATGGGACCTCTTGCTGGTATCGGTGACCCAGTATTCTGGTTTACAGTTCGTCCTATCCTTGGAGCTCTTGGTGCATCACTTGCTGCATCTGGTAACTTGGTTGGTCCACTTCTCTTCTTCTTCGGATGGAATGCGATCCGTATGGCCTTCCTATGGTACACACAAGAGTTTGGTTACAAGGCTGGTTCTGAAATCACTAAAGACATGTCTGGTGGTATCTTGAAAGACATCACTAAAGGTGCTTCTATCCTTGGTATGTTCATCCTTGCCGTCCTTGTACAACGTTGGGTATCTATCAACTTCACAGTTAACCTTCCTGGTAAACAATTGGCTGAAGGTGCCTACATCAACTTCCCAGAAGGTCCTGTATCAGGTGCTGAATTGAAAGGTATCCTTGGTCAAGCACTTGGTGGATTGAGCCTAGATAAGATTCAACCACAAACCCTTCAAGGTCAGTTGAACTCATTGATTCCAGGATTGATGGGACTTCTCCTTACTTTCCTTTGCATGTGGTTGCTTAAGAAAAAAGTATCACCTATCTCAATCATCCTTGCACTCTTTGCAGTAGGTATCGCAGCTCGTTTCTTCGGTATCATGTAATCAAGCAACTTAAAAGGAACCAGGTTCTAAACCTGATTCCTTTTTTCTATGCTTTTATTCAGCCAAAGCTCCCATTGGATCCCATGGTGCAAGCACAATTGGTTCTGCTTCGTAAGCAGCTTGTTCTTCTGCTGTCAGCAATTCCTTACGGACAACGATTTGGTAAGTGTATTCGTCCATCCAAGCGTCTGAGGCAACAAAGTAACCATCTGTACCGACCTTGTCTCCCCATGAGTTTTCAACCTTCCACTTGGTTGACTTACCATTTTCATCCAAATCAACACCTGTCAAGACCATGGCGTGGGTCATCAAGCTTTCGCTGTAATCCAGACGTCCAGCCTTGTCTTGAGTGAATTGAATGTCCATGCTTGATTCGAAGTCATAAACATCTGTCGCAAGGATGCCAGCTTTACGGTTGCTGAGCTGACCAACATCAGAACCAAACCAAACAGTCTCGCCTGCTTGCATTTGAGCAATCGCCAACTCTTTCAAGCGCTCCATTGGAACGTTGATGTAACGAACCGCACGGCTACCAACTACATTTCCCAACATCTCAACTGTGTAAGATTGACCGTAAGGCTTGTCAGCAGTTGGAGCATTGATAACAGAAACATAATCTTCTAGAGGAAGATTGACATATTTCTTGTAAAACTCTTGTGGTGTAATGCCCTTTTCACTTTGGTAGTTGTTATCCTTATCGCGATAAGCAAAGTCAAATTTACGTGGCGGAAGTCCTAAAGACATAGCAAGGAAATTAAAGATTTCTTGCAAGAGGTCTTCTTTCTTAGCTTGAACAGTCGCTTGGTCTGCGCCAGAAGTAAGCAAGTCACGCAAAATTTGAGCATCTTGACGAAGCAATTTGTTGAGAATGGCATTTAGCTCACGGCTGCTACTAGATGAAACTGACTCAGGGTAAACTGACTTGGGCACGACACCGTATTTCTCAAAGAGAGAAACGACCATATCCCACTGACCACCGTCTTGTTGTGGCGTTTGAAGTAGGAATTTAACCTTACGGCTCGTCAAGTCTTGGTCTGCAGTCGCAATGACTTGCTCCAAGAACCAGTTTGATTTCTCATACTTGTCCCAGAAGAAGGTGTGGGCCTGTGACAACTCAAAATTTTCCAATTTATATTGTGAAATGAGTTTGTGACGGAAGGTGTTGAGAGCTGCAAACATCCAGCAACGACCAGACGCTTTCTGGTTGGTTACCTTGTCCTTGGTCAAATCCAATGAGAAAACAGGTGTATTGTCCACATGGCTTTGGCGACGCTCAAGGGCTGCAAAAATTCCGTTGTGGCTGGCAGCATTTTCAATCGCTTGGTATTTTACATTTGCTTCATAATTGGCAAATAGTTTATCAGTAAATGATTCTTGAATCGCGTTCATAGATTCCTCCTTTTATTCTACAGTCTATTATAACTCTTTTCACAAAGGAAGCAACTGAAAAACATAAAAGGCAAGGATATTCTTCCTCACCTTTTTCGAATATAAACCAAACTAAGCCATACTTGCAAGGAGAATTTCTAATTCCCCCTTGGTCAAGCGACGCCATTCTCCTCGTTCTAAGTTCTCATCCAAGACTAAAGTTCCCATAGTCAAACGTTGCAAGTCTACTACTTCCTTGCCGCAATAGGCAACCATTCGTTTGACCTGATGGAACTTCCCTTCTGCAATGGTCACACGAATTTGGCTTTGATTTTTTTCTGTATCTATGGACACAAGCTCCAGTTTAGCGGGTTGACAAGTAAAGTCTTTGAGAGGAATACCCTCAGCAAATGTCTCCACATCTCCTTGGGTCATGATTCCCTTGACTTGTGCCAGATAAGTCTTGTCTACATGACGCTTGGGTGAAAGAAGAGCATGGGCAAGCTGACCATCATTGGTCAAGAGTAGGAGACCATGTGTATCGATATCCAAGCGTCCTACTGGGAAAACTTCCTTGCTCCGAGCAATATCATCCAGCAAGTCCAGAACAGTTCTGTGCTTAGGATCCTCAGTAGCTGAGATAACTCCTTTGGGCTTGTTCATCATGTAGTAGACAAACTCTTCATACTCCAACACTTGCCCATCAAAGCGAATCTCATCTCTTTCTTCATCAATCTGCAATTTAGCCGACTTTTCTTTTTTACCATTTACAGTCACGCGACCAGCCTTGAGCAAGTTTTTGACCTCAGTTCGGCTCCCCACAGCGCAGGCAACTAAAAATTTATCCAATCTCATAGAACTATTATATCACACTCAAAAGGAGGCTGGCTCAATGACCAACCTCCTTTTCGTTTCATACTCTTCAAAAATCTCTTCAAACCTCGTCAACGTCGCCTTGCCGTATAGATGTTACTGACTTCGTCAGTTCTATCTGCAACCTCAAAACAGTGTTTTGAGCTGACTTCGTCAGTTCTATCTACAACCTCAAAGCAGTGCTTTGAGCAGCCTGCGGCTAGTTTCCTAGTTTGCTCTTTGATTTTCATTGAGTATCAGATTTAGGAAATTAACTTCCTCGTCTCCAAAAAATAGCTAAGACAATCATGGAACCTAGTACTGCCGGAATAATGGCAGTTCCTGCTATTATCGGTCCCCAAGTCCCAAAAAGCAAATGGCCTATAAAGGCACCAATCCATCCGAGAAACATTTTTCCAAAACATCCCATGTGTTCTCCACGATTGGTCAGAGTACCTGCTAAAAATCCCACTAGGAGACCAACGAACATACTTCCTAACATATTATCTCCTTAATTTGCCCAATCTCCGTTACGGAAGAGTGGTACACGTGTCCCATCCTCACGGATACCATCGATATCCATTTGACTAGACCCAATCATAAAGTCCACGTGAACATCTGAACGGTTAAGCCCCGCAGCTTCAAGCTCTTCTTCGCTCATCTCCGCTCCACCAACTACGCTAGTCGCATAAGCTGCACCGATAGCCAAGTGATTTGACGCATTTTCATCGAAAAGGGTGTTGAAGAAGGTAATGCCTGACTGAGAAATTGGGCTTGGATCTGGTACCAAGGCACATTCACCCAAGGCACGCGCACCCGCATTTTCAAAGACAAGGTCTTTCATGACTTGATCGCCCTTCTCAGCAGTGATGTCAACGATTTGTCCATCCTTAAAGGTTACCTTAATACCTTCGATGATATTTCCATTATAGCTAAGCGGTTTTGTAGAAGTGACATAACCATCTGCGCGGCGGAAGTCAGGCGCTGTGAATACTTCCTCTGTCGGCATATTTGGCAAGAATCCTTCGCCCTGTGCATTGATAGCACCAGCTGATTCCCAAACGTGGTTCTTTGGCAAACCAAGTGTCAAATCTGTCCCTGGCGCTGTGTAGTGAAGGGCTGAAAATTGTTCTTTATTGAGCATATCTGCCTTGCTCTTGAGGATGGCTGCATGCTCTTCCCAAGCCTTAACAGGATCTGCTTCATAGACACGACAAGTCTTGAAGATTTGGTCCCAAAGGAGATCAACTGCTTCTTCATCGCTCGCAGCATTTGGAAAGACTTTTTTAGCCCACTCAAGTCCAGCAGCGGCTGCTACAGTCCAGCTAACCTTATTGGATTGTGTTGCGATACGCATTGGCTTCATGGCAAGTCCCATCGCTTTAGCAGAAGCTGAAAGCTTGTCAGCATCCACACCGTTCAAGGCACCTGGGTCAGAAGAACGAACCCCAAGACGGCTAGCCTTGTTCTCCAAGAGATAGTTCATCTCAGCAATCTTGTATTCTGGCACATTGTCCAGACGCTCCATCGGAGCATGTAGGAATTTCTCACGGTTAATCACATCATCTGTCCACTGAACGATAACCTCATGCGCACCCAAGGCATAAGCTTCTTTCACGATTAAATGAGCCAACTCGCGTTGCTCCACATCAATTGAGAGAGCCAAAGTGTGACCAGGCTGCACGTTAATTCCATTCGCAACCAACAATTTCGCATATTTTTCTAGATTTTCTTTAAAATTTGGTAAAACCATTCTATTTTTCCTTTTCTATTTTTCTTTCAAAGCAGAAAATAATCCTGCTAAAGCAATGGCACTCGACAAAAGTGCTGTTGATAGAAGAATTGTCTGGTCAGCAAGTTCCAATTGATACTCAAACACCTTCTCAGCCGGCTTATCTTCCGCAAAAATTCTTAGTTTCATAAAATATCCTCCGTTACTAGTATATCACATATATTGGTATTTTAAAAAACAAGCTTACTGGAGCTTGTTTTAATTAGCTATTACAAAAATTTTGTACATATCTTTCCACTTCTTTTTCCATAGATTGAATCTCACCAATATCCCATCTATTTTTTTTAGAAGTTATCTTTGCCATCATCTGTAATTTTAAACTCTGACGATGGAATATCCCTTCTCTTTCCCATTGTTCTAATTTAGCCTCTGGATAGGAGTTGCCAAACCTGGAGTTCTGACTATCGGTAATAATACAAAGGTTGCCAAAGGAATGTAAAAACTCAGCAGGTAATTGGCTCTCTCCATCATGTCCATTTGGATTCTGAGGATACCAATGCTCTATGGAGCGACGATATGCAAATTTGAAATGATCAAAATTAATATCCTTGTACTCTTTCTCTAATTCGGCACGATTTTTCCATAAAACATAATCTACAAAGTTAAAAGCGTAAACAGGAATTGCCCCGTATTTTTTGATAGTTTTATCTTCTGTGAACAATCTTTCTTTTGCATATCTTACTGCCATTTTTTCCAGAAAATCCTTAAACTGACTAGCAAATTCTGTTTGATTTAACTCTTCAATATGGTTAAACAAAAATTGCAAGATTTCATATAACCAACGACTATCACGATTAGCAGTAAAGGTCACAGCAAACATAGATTGGAGCATTAAAATATCATCATTGAACTTTTCAAAAGAATTTTTATCATAATAATATTGAACAAATAAATCTCCTCCAGTTTTGTTATTATAATCATTCCGATAAACTTTCTGCAGAAACCAATCATTTTCTTGTCTTCTATTATTAGTTTCTTGTGACATTCGTACAATCAAATTATCAAATATAAATTTTAATTTCAATAAATTCCTAATAAATAATGTAACATCCTCTATACTTGTATTAACACTAGTTATATTTTCAAATGTTTCTAATAATTTCTTGTCATCTAGCTGTATATCAGAAGGAGATACATTACTAAATGTTATATAATAAACGAAATATAAAAATGTTTCAAAGTTTATAATCGTTCTGTATTTTTCCACTTCATTCGTATCTGATATTACTTTAACTGTTGTAGATTCTTTATTTTCTATACTAGACAATAGAGATTTCTTATTAGTAGACTGAACTTCTATTTGACTTAAGGATTTATCAATATTTAAAAGAAAGCTATTCTGATAATTATTTCCTTTAATCCAATTCAAAGGAAATATTTTTTCTCTTTCTGCATCATGATGCTTTTTCTTTGCTTTTTTTGTAAATGCGTTGATGACCGGCTTTTCAAACTCTGCACAGGCGTCCCAAATTCTTGCAAACTTTTGCGCCATTTCTTGATCTTCACCAAATTTAGACATCATTTGTGCCTTAAGGATTTCATGGGCTTCTAGTTGTTCTCCTCGAGAGTTGAAACGTTCAAAATAAAGATTCAAATCTAAATCTTCAGGAAGTATACTCCGAAAAATGATGACATTATCAAAAAGATAATCAACGAAAGACTGAGGATCCAATTGGCGCTCCTCTAGCACTTTTTTCAATGCGTCTTTAGCATATCCGTAACCTCTAGTCAACTCATTTTCATCGCCCTCTGAAATTTCTTGCTTGGTAAATAGCTTTTGAATATTCTCATTTGATTTCTTCCGCGCTGGGAAAGTAAGATTGACAGCTTTCAATCTATCAAAACCAAACTCATTCTTCAAAGCTAAGGCAATCAAATTAAGGGCTGTTGTTCGTTGTTGCCCATCTATGATTTTGAAAAGATCTTTCTCTTTATTAACAACTAATGTTCCAATATAATAATTGTCTCTTTTTTCTTGACAAGCATCTGCTACGTCGTTCAATAACTGCTCAATTTCATCATAAGTCCAAGCAAAATTTCTCTGATAAAGAGGAATGGCATAGGTATCTTCATTTAACAAACGATTAACTGATAAGCTTATATGTGTTTCTACCATTTATCTTTTTCCTCTTCTATAATCTTATCCACAGTATAATTTTCAAATAACTCTCTATCTATTTTAACCATAAAATCATTCGGAGTGACAGCATGAGATAAAAGTTGAAATAGCTTTTGAACCTCTTTTTGTCTAAACCTTCCACCAGCAGCATAGTTCCCAACCGTCGCATCATATATGGCTTTAGATTTAACTCGAGGGTAGTAAGACCAAATAAACAAGGTCTCTACTATCTCCTTTGATAGCTCCTCTTTTCCAAATCTATCTGCGAAAAGCGAGCAAATATTTAGGAATATATTGTGACACTTGAGGTAGCGTCCTTTTGAGCTATTGTAAATATTCAACATACCTTCTGGGTAAGCTAGATTTTTTTCTTCTCCCTCTGACTCATTGGAGACTCGTAACTTTTTATTTAAAACTTTTTTATGCTCTTTAATGGTAAAATGGACCGATTCAATATACTCAAAAAATTTACTTCCATCAATGATTGGCATAGTAATGGACATGGGGAGTTTTTCAATATGACGATACAATTCTAGGTATGGAAAGTTCTGATTCAAATCAACGCCTTTAAAGTCGTCAATAAAATCCTCTGTAAAACGGAGATAAGAGCCATAACGCTTGTTTGTTAATCCTGTCTCTCCTCGCGACCAACGTCTCATACGAAAAAGATGTTTATCAAACAACTCTTTGAGACTTAACTCTTTATCCTCTACAAATTGCTCCCACTTTTCAACAATTCTTTCATCTTCGGAATCTTGCTTGCGAAGATGATAGGCCTTGAGCAAATCATGAGGTTCTAAAGATTTTCCACGATTATTCTGAGAATCAAATAGCTGAAAGGCCTCTGATAATCGTTCTTGGGGCATAGTAATCACAGAGACAGCACAATTCTCTAATAAAAAGTTGCAAATGTCTTTTGCCTCATTTTCGCCAACTAATTGAGTTAAATTTTTCCACTCATTATAATTTTCACTCGCATGATAGCAAGATAGCTCTCCAAATTCTTCAGCACTCAACAGTTGATTAGCACCCTTATAATTCTCTAAGTCATCTAACGAATGAAGAAACAAAGAAATTGAAATTAGCCGTTGCTGTCCATCGACAATATCTAAGTGTCCATCATTCTTATGCAGGATAACGGAACCAATCTGATATTCCTTTTTCCCCATAGCATCTCGTAAATCATAAAAAAGATTACGGATATGTTTTCTGTTCCATTTATATGGTCTTTGATAAGAAGGAATCCGCAAATTCCCTTTTTTCAATAGTTCTCCAACCTTTTTAGAAGTAAATTGAATACTCATTTTATCCTCATTTATATTTATCTATCATTTCTTGAACTGTTCGCTTCATATCCTCTACTAAAATCCGAGGAGACAAAACAGTAACTGCTTCCCCTTGTCCCAGTAACCAGCGTTTAAGACCCGGTGTATACTGACTTTTAAACTTAAAATGAGTCCAGGCACCATTTTTACCAACTATTTTTGCATTTGGAAATTGATCCATCACAATAGTAGGATCATACAAATACCCAATCTCAATACTGATTTTCTTCCCGATAAAAGCATCAACTCTCTCATTACGAATATCACCATCTCTAAATTTATCTCGATAAGAAATAGAGGGTTTCTCTATACCACTAAGAGACCATGATTGGATACGGTCTACTCTTAAAGTAATATAAGTAGCGTGTTTTAACTGATAAACAACCAGATAAAAATAATGACTATCATAGTAAAGAGATACAGGCAAAACCGTCTGCTTCTTAGAAGATTCAGAATAAGGTTTTTGATAGATAATGTCTAAGACCTGTTCATGTAGAATAGACTCCGATAAATTCCAAATTTTCTCTATTCTATCTTGTTGATCCGTTAAGGGAGCATAGTTAAGCTTTTCACTGCCAATAATCTGCTCAATTTCTTTCTGATCATCACGGGGAACTAAGACCAGTAAATTATTTAGTAAGGTAGCAATTTCTTGTCTATTCAGGGCTCGATTTTCCAATAAAATCTTTGAAATAACGAGTATATCCTTTTTATTAAAAACTGACTTACTCGCTAAACAATACTTATTCGTTTTACGGTTATAAAACAAATCTCCACTATAACTGGTGTTACTAGATAAAATATCACGGAGTAGCGAAAAATCTCTCTGTATAGTCTTTTCACTAACCTCAAATTCCTGAGCCAATTGCTTTTTTTCAAATGAAGTACCTAACTGTAAACGTAAAAAAATCGTTAGTAGTCTCTCTTGATCATTCATTTTCAGTCCTTCTTATTATTTTTCAAGCGATGTTAAACACGCTGTCATCCCCCACTTAAAACGCACAATTAAACGAGATTGAACATTTTTCAACTGATCTGGTTCAGAATCACCAGATAAAACAATTTGCTTATTCTTAATATGTTGAGAATTAAATAGATTAAAAAATTTTTCTTGAATCATATCATCTTTTTCTCCCAATACCTGAATATCATCTACAATTAGGAGATCAAACTCCTCACTTCTAACTTTTTGTATTTCTAGCTCATTTTCCAATAAGTTTTCGGCAGAAATGTATTTTACTCGTTTTTCTGGATTGTTCTCAAGCACCTTATTCCCAATAGCTTGAAGGAGATGTGTTTTACCTGAACCCGATTCCCCATAAATATAAAGGGGATTATATTGTAACCCTAAGTTTTCTACTACAGCTACGGCCCCTTTCTTTGCTAAATCATTACCATCTTTTTCTAGAAAATTTTTTAATTGATATTTGTTATCTAATCCTGTATTGTTCATCATTTTAACCTCTAACTTTGCACTTTATATTCAAAACGATTAAAGCAAAATAAACTAGCCCTTAGGTGATTTCAACTGTACCACTATGCCAGATTCGAAGAACTCAACTACGGATTCAGCC
>CAURTW010000017.1:0-25384 GCA_963527705.1 uncultured Streptococcus sp. | reverse complement strand
TCGAATCATTGGCTAAGAACATTCCAGGTGTCAAACGTATTCGTTTCTTTATGACTTTTGGTCAATCTTATCTAACGCACATGAAATGTCTTGAAAATGTTGGACTCCTTCGTACAGATACCATTAACTTTAACGGCCAAGAAATCGTTCCGATTCAATTTTTAAAAGCGCTACTTCCAGATCCTGCAAGCCTTGGCCCACGTACTGTAGGTAAAACCAATATCGGTTGTATCTTTACAGGTGTCAAAGATGGCGTTGAAAAAACCATCTACATCTACAATGTTTGCGACCATCAGGAATGTTACGCAGAAGTTGGTTCACAAGCCATTTCTTACACGACTGGAGTTCCAGCCATGATTGGGACAAAATTAGTCATGAACGGTACTTGGAAACAAGCTGGAGTGTATAATCTTGAAGAGTTAGATCCAGATCCATTTATGGAAGCTTTGAATGAGTATGGTTTGCCATGGGTTGTGGTTGAAAATCCACAAATGGTGGACTAATGAAGCTAGAACAAGTACCAACGCCAGCCTATGTCATTAATTTAGCAAAACTAGAAGAAAATTGCCGCATTCTACAAGAGGTTCAGGAAAAGGCAGGTTGCAAGGTTTTGCTAGCCCAGAAGGCATATTCCCTCTACAAAACCTATCCCTTGATTAGCCAGTACCTATCTGGTACGACGGCTAGTGGTCTCTATGAAGCTAAGCTGGCTAGAGAAGAATTTCCAGGGGAAGTCCATGTCTTTGCGCCAGCTTTCAAGGATGCGGACTTGGAGAAATTGCTTGAGATAACAGACCATATCGTCTTCAACTCAGAGAGACAGTTGCGTAAACACGGTCCTCGTTGCCGAGAGGCTGGTATCAGTGTCGGTTTGCGCCTCAACCCACAGTGTTCAACTCAAGGAGATCACGCGCTCTACGATCCTTGTGCACCTGGCTCCCGTTTTGGAGTGATTTCAGACAAGATACCGAGTGATTTGCTGGACTTGGTGGATGGTCTTCATTTCCATACCCTTTGTGAGCAAGGGGCAGATGATTTAGGGACAACCTTGAAAGCAGTAGAAGCACAGTTTGGACCTTATTTGCATGAAGTCAAATGGCTCAATATGGGTGGCGGACACCACATCACAAGAGAAGACTACGATGTGGATTTGCTGATTTCTGAAATCAAGCGTATCCGAGAAACTTACAATCTTGAAGTTTATATCGAGCCTGGTGAAGCCATAGCGCTCAATGCGGGTTATCTAGCAACTGAAGTATTGGATATTGTAGAAAACGGTATGGAAATCTTGGTTTTAGATGCCTCTGCGACCTGCCATATGCCTGATGTACTTGAGATGCCCTATCGCCCACCTTTGAGAAATGGCTTTGCCGCTCAGGAAAAAGCCCATACTTATAGACTTTCTTCCAATACTTGTCTGACGGGCGATGTGATTGGTGATTATAGCTTTGAAAATCCAGTCCAAATCGGAGACAGACTTTATTTCGAAGACATGGCTATTTACTCATTTGTCAAAAATAATACCTTCAACGGTATTGGTCTCCCAAGCCTTTATATTATGGATGAAAATGGAGATTGTGACTTGGTCAAGGCTTTTGGTTATCAAGACTTTAAAGGGAGATTATCATGATGAACAGTCCCAAAAAATTAGGCTACCGTATGCCTGCAGAGTATGAAACCCACCATGGTACCCTCATGATATGGCCGACTCGACCAGGTTCATGGCCCTTTCAAGGTAAGGCAGCTAAAAAGGCTTTTAGCCAGATTATAAAAACCATAGCAGAAGGGGAAAGAGTCTATCTTTTGGTGGAGCAAGATTATCTATCTGAAGCCCAAGACTACCTTGGAGATAGCGTTATTTATCTAGACATTCCCACCAATGATGCCTGGGCGCGTGATACAGGTCCGACTATTCTTGTCAATGATAAAGGCCAGAAATTAGCCGTGGATTGGTCTTTCAATGCTTGGGGTGGTGCTGTTGATGGTCTGTATCAAGATTATGAAGCCGATGATCAAGTAGCCACTCGTTTTGCTGAGGCCTTGGAAATGCCTGTTTACGATGCCAAACCTTTTGTACTGGAAGGCGGCGCTATCCATAGCGATGGACAAGGAACCATTCTCGTAACTGAAAGTTGCCTTCTCAGTGCTGGTCGCAATCCTCATCTTAATAAAGAGGAAATCGAGAGAAGATTATTGGACTATCTAGGTGCTGAAAAAATTATCTGGCTTCCTTATGGTATTTATCAGGACGAAACCAATGAACACGTTGATAATGTTGCAGCCTTCGTTGGTCCTGCTGAGCTTGTTTTGGCTTGGACAGATGATCAACACGATCCCCAGTATGCCATGTCATCAGCTGATTTAGCGCTTTTAGAAAAGGAAACAGATGCAAAAGGTCGTCACTTCACCATTCATAAATTACCTATCCCTGCAGTTCGACAAGTTGTGACAGAAGAAGATTTGCCAGGCTACATCTATGAAGAAGGAGAAGAAGAGCGATACGCAGGTGAACGACTAGCAGCTTCCTACGTAAACTTTTATATTGCCAACAAGGCTGTCCTTGTTCCCCAGTTTCAAGATATCAATGACCAAGTGGCCTTAGATATCCTCAGTAAGTGTTTCCCAGACCGTAAAGTTGTCGGAATTCCAGCCAGAGATATTCTTTTAGGTGGTGGCAATATCCACTGTATCACCCAACAAATCCCAGAATAGGAGAAAAAGATGAGAAATGTAAGAGTTGCAGCCATTCAAATGCAATGCGCCAAGGATGTGGCAACAAATATTCAAACAGCGGAGCGCTTAGTACGTCAGGCTGCAGAACAAGGCGCACAAATTATTCTCTTACCCGAGTTATTTGAACGTCCCTATTTCTGTCAGGAACGTCAGTATGACTACTATCAGCATGCCCAGTCGGTGACAGACAATACAGCTATTCAGCATTTTAAGGTGATTGCTAAGGAACTAGAAGTTGTTTTACCGATCAGTTTCTATGAAAAAGATGGCAATGTCTTGTATAACTCTATTGCCGTTATTGATGCAGATGGGGAAGTGCTGGGTGTTTATCGAAAGACCCACATACCAGACGACCATTACTATCAAGAGAAATTTTATTTTACGCCTGGCAATACAGGTTTCAAGGTCTGGGATACGCGCTACGTAAAGATTGGTATCGGTATCTGTTGGGATCAATGGTTCCCTGAAACAGCGCGCTGTCTTGCGTTAAATGGTGCTGAATTGCTCTTTTATCCTACAGCTATCGGTTCAGAGCCGATTTTGGATACAGATAGTTGTGGCCATTGGCAACGTACCATGCAAGGACACGCAGCAGCAAATATTGTTCCAGTTATTGCAGCCAATCGCTATGGCTTTGAAGAAGTCACTCCAAGTGAGGAAAATGGCGGACAGAGTTCCAGTCTTGACTTCTACGGTTCCTCCTTTATGACGGATGAAACAGGAGCTATTCTAGAACAAGCTGAGAGACAAGAAGAAGCTGTTCTGTTAGCTACTTATGACTTAGACAAGGGAGCAAGCGAACGCCTAAACTGGGGCTTGTTTCGAGATAGAAGACCCGAAATGTATCAACGGATTACGGACTAGTAGGGGAGAAATGAGAGATTCATTCTGCTAGACTCGTTTTCACTAGCAACTATAAGGATACAATGTTATCTAGTAAATGGATTTTATATTTTAAACCTCTAAGGCTTTCTCGCGCTTTTATGCGAGGAGCTTTTCTGTTTAAGCTTTATCAATAAAACATGCTATAATAGTTGCAGAAAGGTTGGTGTTTATGGCTAGGATATTGGTTATTGAAGACAATAGTGACATTCAAGAAATTTTGCGAACACTTCTTGCTGAGGAGCATGAGGTGATTCAAGCCTTTTCTGGTACAGAAGGAATCATGCGTTTTGACCAAGGGGGGATTGACCTCGTTTTACTAGATATCATGCTTCCTGGGAAAAATGGGGATCAGGTTTTAAAAGCCATCAGGGAACAAAGTCAAACTCCAGTCATTATGCTAACAGCTTTGAGCGATAAGAAGTTAATCAGTCAATATCTCTTAGATGGTGCCAATGATTACATCGTCAAGCCTTTTGATTTGGACGAAGTCTTTGCTAGAGTGACTGTTCAATTACGCCAAAGTGCAGAAAAACAGCCTGTGGAAATAGGAAAAACTAAAAACCTGCCACAAAACTTGAAAAATATCCAGTTTGATGCCGAAAGTTTTGAAATCAAAAATAGCCAGGAAACGATTCGCCTTGCCAAAAAAGAATGCTTGATTCTCCAAACTCTCCTTAAACACCCTAAGAAAATTTTCACCAAGGAAGAACTTTATGAATTGGTCTGGGAGGATAGCTACCTACCTGGAGATAATACTCTCAATACGCATTTGAGTAATCTTCGAAAAAAATTAAACCAGCTTGACCCAAATCAAGAATATATTGAAACCATCTGGGGAGTTGGGGTAAGATTAAAAGGAGACAAGCAATGACCTACATAATAATTTTTGTCCTACTAGTACTCCTAATTATTTTATCGATTGCATTGATTCGCTACCATCTAGCACTTAAAAACTTGAGTCAACAGATTGAAGACAAGATTCTCACAGGTAGTATGAAAAGAGTCGGAGTCAGCATTTTTTCCAAACATTTTTTACATCTCTACCAGCAAATTGAAAATCTATTTCAGGAAGTAGAACAATCTCGGTTGGTGATGAAAAGGGAAAAGCAGACTCTGGATATGGCCATCAGCAATATTGCCCATGATATTCGGACCCCTCTGACTATCGCTTCAGGCTACACCCAACAATTGATAAAAACTCCTGAAAACAAATCAGAAACCTTACAAAAAATAGCCCAGCATCTTGATTTAGTTTCCAAACGTTTGGAGGCTCTCCTAGAATACCGTCGTTTGATGGAAGGAGCTGTCAAACCGAAACTGGAAGAAATAGATCTCTCAGCTTTTATCACCAAGAAGACTTTGGCTTATTATGATGTTTTTCAGGCGGCAAATATCACGCTTGATTTTAAGGTTGAAGCTGGTTTAACAACGAGGACTGATGAAGACTTGCTGGATCGAATTTTACAAAATTTGCTTGGAAATGTCCTCAAACATGGCAAGGAAGAAGCGCGTCTATCTTTGAGAAAGGAAAAGGAACAGCTTGTCTTAGAGGTTGCAAACCTTGTTAAACAGCCCATCAAAAGAATAGAAAATCTCAGCAACCGTTTTTATTCTGAAAATCTATCAGATACTGAAGAATCCTCTGGTTTAGGCCTTTATATCACTGAGGAATTATGCCATCTTCTCGGTGCAGAGATGAAACTAAGCACAGATGGGCAATGGTTATCAGTTTTTATTTACTTTTAACAAAAAGAAACCTCCTCTGTAGGCTAGAGGAGGTCATTTTTTATAAACTTTTCTTTTTGAAAACTGCCAGTCCACTTAGATTAAAGATTACAATAACAGCTAAGGTAACTATAAGTGTATAGAAAATGGATTCACTATTAGCAGTCATAGCATAGAAAAACTGCAATGATAAATATGGCAAAATTTTGATATTTGGAAAAATGATCATTGGCATAGAAAGTGAGATAGAGCTGACCAAATAACCAATAAATACCGCAAGATAAGAATGACTAACATAGAGGATGAAGGAAACAATGGAAAGCCAAGCAAGGAGGCAAAGAAATTGAAGGAAAATGGTTACCAGTAGATTGCCAATAAAGCCATCAGGCATAGTTCCAAATCCATTTAAGATAGTTGCTGGAATAAAGGCAATCACAAGGCTGATGATGACTTGTAAAAGTGCAATACAAGCCAATACAAAGGCTTTCGCTAGAAAAAACTCGGTACGAGAGACACCCACTGTTAAATTATTTTTATAGAGTTTGCCGATTAAATCAACTCCAAGAACGAGGCAGGCTAGGATGATGCAGAGAAAAACGAGGTTTGAACCTTGACTAGATGCGTTGATCAGGGCTTGTACACCGTCCCAACCATGGGTTGGAATGTCTGGCTCTTCTGTCTGGATTGCCATTAGATGGCCAGTAGCTCCAAAAATAGCCCCCATTAACATGAGTACAAAGAGAATGAACTCTGTAATCCAGAATCCTTTGGAACGGAAAAGACGGTAAAAGTCTGCTTGAATGGTATGTATCATGATTTTCCTCCTATTGGACCAATTGAGTGAAGTATTCTTCTAGGTTTTGACGGGCATAGTAAATCTCGTCAATGGCAACATCTGCCAAGGTTAATTCCTTGAGAATCTGTTTGACATCTTGTTCCTGACCAAAGATGTGGATTTCGTTTTCAGGATTGACAACCTTGAACTGGAGCTGGATTTGTTCTTTCAATACTTGACAAGCTTTCTCTTGGTCGGCTGTCTTAAGCACAATATAATCCTCACTTAGTGTTTCAAATTCAGCTTTGCTGATTTCACGGATAATCTTGCCTTGATCTAAAATACCAAAACGATTAGCTACGAGGTAGAGTTCTGACAAGATATGGCTAGAGATGAGAATGGTGATCCCTTTTTCTTGATTGAGCCGTTGAATCATCAGACGAAATTCTTTGATACCGATTGGGTCGAGACCATTGATAGGTTCATCTAAGATTAGGAAGTCTGGTTTAGATAGGAGGGCAATGGCGATACCAAGTCTTTGTTTCATTCCTAGCGAGAAATCACGAAAGACTTTCTTACCTGTATCTGGCAAACCTACATAGTCCAGCGTTTCTCGAATGACTTGATCAGCATTTGGAATATGACGAATCATACAGTAATATTTCAGATTTTGATAGGCTGTTAAGTGATTATGAGCTACGGGTGATTCAATCACTGAACCTACTCGAGATAAAGCCTTGGTCCACTCATTTTCCGATTGACTAGAAAAGAGGGAAACAGTTCCTTTATCCGCAAACAGCAGTTGCGTAATAATTTTGATTAAGGTGGTTTTCCCAGCTCCGTTCTTCCCAATAAGTCCATAAATATCTCCCTCTCTTATCGTTAGATGAAGATCCTGAAGAATAGCTTGTTTGTCGAAGTTTTTGGACAATCCATGAATGTCAAGTACTGTTTTCATGATTCTCTCCTTTTGATTTATTTTTATAATTTTAGTATAAAGCATAGAAATCAAAGAAAGCTCAAGGATTTCTAAAGAGTTTCTAAAGTTTTAGGAATTCTTAAATATCAAAACCCAGTTGACACGAACTGGGCTTCTTAATTATAAAATATATTTCTCAATGGCACGCGCAACACCGTCTTCTTCGTTGCTTGCTGTAACGGCATCCGCAAGGGATTTGACATAATCGCTGGCATTTCCCATTGCAATGCCAAGTCCTGCAAACTGGAGCATTTCAATATCGTTATTAGCATCGCCCATAGCCATAATTTCTGATGGCTCAATCTTCAAAATCTCTGCTAGTCGAGAAAGAGCAGTAGCCTTTGTCGTTCCAAGTGGCATGGCTTCATAAATGACAGGCTGTGAACGAACTCCGCTAAATCGTTGGCAGAGTTCCTCAGCAAACCGTTGCTCAAAATCGTCTGTTTGCTCTTTGGTTCCTAAAAACATACCTTGGAACATTCGATATTTGCCACTGGTCGCCTCCTCAAGGGAGATTTCAGTCAGGTCTGAAAAGACTAGCTTGGCATCATTTTGAACGATTTGATTGGGCTTGCCACCGAGGACAAAATAATGTTCCTCATCAAAAAGAGTTAACTGGACGTCGCTTTTTTCAGCTAGGTCATAGAGGTATTCGATGTCAGCTGGACTGAGTTCTTGCCAGTCCACTAGACTCCAGTCACTGGTCTGGTGGGTTGAACAACCGTTATTGACAATAACATACTCATTCTGAAGGTCCAGTCCTAGTTTTTTATAGTAGGGAAGGACACCGAAAAGCGGGCGACCTGTACAGAGAACCAGTTTGACACCTTTTTCAATGGCTTGGTGAATGGCAGTGATGTGGGCTTGCGGGATTTCCTTAGCTTCATTGAGGAGGGTTCCGTCCATATCCAAGGCTAGTAGTTTAATCATAAGACTTCCTTCTTTATCTTTTGTTATTATTATAGCATATTTTGGAGAAAGGAGGAGTAATCTTCGGGCTAATCATGGTATAATAAAAGGTAATGAAAAATTCCAACGAGGCTGAGATGAAATTACTTTATACTGATATTCGGACTTCTTTGACTGAAATTCTAACCAGAGAGGCGGAAGAGCTAGTTGTTGCTGGCAAGCGGGTCTTCTACATAGCTCCCAACTCTCTTTCTTTTGAAAAGGAACGCGCCGTGCTGGAATGCTTGTCCCAGCAGGCTTCTTTTGCGATTACCGTCACGCGCTTTGCGCAGATGGCTCGTTACCTGATTTTGAATGACCTACCTGTCAAAACCAGTCTAGATGACATCGGTCTTGGTATGGCCTTTTACAGATGTCTTGCTGAACTTGATCCCAAAGACTTACGAGTATACGGCGCCATCAAGCAGGATCCTCAGTTTATCCAGCAGTTGATAGAGCTTTACCACGAGATGACGACTGCTCAGATGAGTTTTTTGGACTTGGAGAGTTTGACGGATGAGGACAAGCGAGCCGATTTACTCTTGATTTTTGAGAAGGTAACGGCCTATCTCAATCAAGGGCAGTTAGCTCAGGGAAGTCAGTTATCCCATTTGATTGAGGCTATTGAGAATAACAAAGTTAGTAGTGATTTTACTCAAATAGCCTTGGTTATTGATGGATTTACCCGTTTTTCTGCTGAGGAAGAGCGGATTGTGGACTTACTTCACGGCAAGGGTGTCGAGATTATCATTGGAGCCTATGCTAGCAAGAAAGCTTATACCAGTCCATTCGCTGAAGGCAATCTCTATCAAGCCAGTGTGGAATTTCTCCAACATCTAGCCTCTAAATACCAAACTCCTGCTCTGGATTGTTCTCAAACGCATGAGCAGATGGATAGCTTTGACAAGGCCTCTCGTTTGCTAGAGTCTTCTTATGACTTTTCAGAACTCACTTTGGATGTCGATGAGAAGGATCGTGAAAACTTACAAATCTGGTCTTGCTTGACGCAAAAGGAAGAGTTGGAGTTAGTAGCCCGCAGCATTCGTCAGAAATTACATGCCAATCCAAACCTGAGCTACAAGCATTTTCGTATTCTCTTGGGGGATGTGGCTTCTTATCAGTTATCTCTTAAAACCATTTTTGACCAGTACCAGATTCCTTTCTATCTTGGTAGAAGCGAATCCATGGCGCATCATCCCTTGACACAGTTTGTCGAGTCTATCTTGGCTTTAAAACGCTACCGTTTTCGTCAGGAGGATTTGATTAACCTTCTCAGAACAGGTTTGTACACCGACCTTAGTCAGGCTGATATTGATGCTTTTGAGCAATATATCCGCTATCTTGGTATCAATGGCTTGCCAGCCTTTCAGCAAGCCTTCACCAAATCCCACCACGGAAAATTTGATTTAGGACGTTTAAATGCTCTTCGTCTGCGTGTTTTAACACCTCTCGAGACTCTCTTTGCCAGTCGAAAACAGAAGGCTGAAAATCTCTTGCAAAAGTGGAATTCTTTTCTAAAAGAAGGAGCTGTGACCAAGCAGTTACAAGATTTGACAGCCACTATGGAAGCTGTAGAGCAGGAAAGACAAGCCGAAGTTTGGAAGGCCTTCTGTCATGTTTTAGAACAATTTGCGACTGTTTTTGCTGGTTCGCAAGTTAATCTAGAGGACTTTCTAGCCTTGCTCCATTCTGGAATGAGTTTGTCCCAATACCGTACCATTCCAGCAACAGTGGACACTGTTCTGGTGCAGAGTTACGATTTGATTGCTCCTCTGACAGCTGACTTTGTCTATGCCATTGGTATGACCCAGGACAATTTACCAAAAATCGCGCAAAATACCAGTCTTTTAACAGATGAAGAAAGACAGAGACTAAACCAAGCGACAGAAGAAGGGGCACAATTGCTGATTGCTAGCAGTGAAAATCTCAAGAAAAATCGCTATACTATGCTTTCCTTAGTCAATTCTGCTCGTAAGCAGTTGATTTTGTCGGCTCCAAGCCTTTTTAACGAAAGTGAAAGCAAGGAATCAGCCTATCTTCAAGAGATAGTCCATTTTGGTTTTAGTCGGAGAGAGAAGAGGATGAATCACAAAGGGCTGTCTAAGGAGGATATGGGGTCCTATCACAGTCTTTTGTCTAGCCTAGTTGCCTATCACCAGCAGGGTGAGACGAGTGATACTGAGCAAGATTTGACCTTTGTCAAGGTTCTGGCGCGTGTGATGGGTAAAAAACTAGACCAGCAAGGTTTGGAAAATCCAGCCCTCCCAACCAGTCCAAGCAGTAAGCGGTTGGCTAAGGACACCTTACAGGCTCTCTATCCTGCTGATCAGGAGTTTTACCTGTCTACATCTGGTTTGACGGAGTTTTACCGGAACCAATACAGTTATTTCCTCCGCTACGTGTTAGGCTTGCAGGAGGAATTGCGTCTGCGTCCAGATGCTCGTAGTCATGGGAATTTCTTACACCGCATTTTTGAACGCGCCTTGCAGTTGCCTGACGAAGATTCCTTTGACAAACGTCTAGAACAAGCTATCCACGAAACCAGTCAGGAACGCGAATTTGAAGCTATTTATCAAGAAAGTTTAGAAGCCCAATTTACCAAGGAAGTTTTGCTTGATGTGGCACGGATGACCGGACATATTCTCCGACACAATCCAGCCATCGAAACCATTAAAGAAGAGGCAAGTTTTGGTGGGAAAGAGCAAGGCTTTATTCAATTGGACAATGGTCGCAGTGTCTTTGTACGAGGTAAGGTTGACCGGATTGACCGATTAAAAGCTGATGGAGCGATTGGAGTGGTAGACTACAAATCCAGTCTGACTCAGTTCCAGTTTCCTCATTTCTTTAATGGGCTCAATTCCCAATTGCCAACCTACCTTGCTGCTCTAAAAAGAGAAGGGGAGCAGAACTTTTTCGGTGCCATGTACTTGGAAATGGCTGAGCCTGTCCAATCTTTATTAGCTGTTAAAAGTCTGGCAGGAGCAGTAGTAGAAGCCAGCAGATCAATGAAATACCAAGGGCTCTTTTTAGAAAAAGAAAGCAGTCATTTGGGCGAATTTTACAACAAAAACAAGGCTAATCAGCTGACAGATGAGGAATTCCAGCTTCTACTTGACTACAATGCCCATCTTTACAAGAAAGCAGCTGAGAAAATTTTAGCAGGCCAATTCGCCATCAACCCTTATACTGAAAATGGCAGAAGCATTGCCCCATACGTCCAGCAACATCAAGCCATTACTGGTTTTGAAGCCAATTACCATTTGGGTCAAGCCCGTTTCCTAGAGAAGTTAGACTTGGCTGAAGGCAAACGTCTGGTCGGAGAAAAGCTCAAGCAAGCTTGGTTTGAAAAAATAAGAGAGGAGTTGAATCGATGAAGCCCATTCCCTTTTTAACTGAGGAAGAAATTCAAAAATTGCAAGAAGCAGAAGCAAATTCGAGCAAGGAACAGAAGAAAACTGCTGAGCAAATTGAAGCCATCTACACTTCTGATCAGAATATCCTTGTCTCAGCGTCTGCTGGTTCTGGGAAGACCTTTGTCATGGCCGAGCGTATTCTGGATCAGTTAGCGCGTGGTGTCGAAATTTCTCAACTCTTTATCTCGACCTTTACCGTTAAGGCTGCCACAGAGCTTAAGGAACGTTTGGAGAAAAAAATCAGCCAACAAATCCAAGAAAGCGATGATGTTGACCTCAAACAACACTTGGGACGCCAGTTGGCAGACCTGCCAAACGCTGCTATTGGTACCATGGATTCTTTCACACAAAAATTCCTTGGCAAATATGGCTATCTGATTGATATTGCGCCTAATTTCAGGATTTTACAAAACCAAAGCGAGCAACTTCTTATAAAAAACGAAGTCTTTCATGAGGTCTTTGAAGCCCATTACCAAGGTAAACAGAAAGAAACCTTTAGTCATTTGCTGAAAAACTTTGCTGGACGTGGAAAAGATGAACGGGGGCTATGCCAGCAAGTCTATAAAATCTATGACTTCCTCCAATCCACCAGCAATCCTCAGAAATGGCTGAGTGAATCTTTCCTCAAAGGCTTTGAGAAAGCTGATTTTACCAGTGAAAAAGAAAGATTGACTGAGCAAATCAAACAAGCCCTTTGGGATTTGGAAAGCTTTTTTCGTTATCATCTGGATAATGATGCCAAGGAGTTTCCAAAGGCAGCCTATTTAGAAAATGTTCAGTTGATTCTGGATGAAATTGGCTCCCTAAATCAGGAGTCCGATAGTCAGGCTTATCAGGCAGTACTTGCGCGTGTTGTCGCAATTTCGAAAGAGAAAAATGGTCGAGCTCTGACCAATGCCAGTCGTAAGGCTGATTTGAAGCCGCTGGTCGATGCCTACAACGAAGAGAGAAAGACTCAGTTTGCTAAACTAGGACAACTGTCAGACCAGATAACCATTCTCGACTATCAAGAACGTTATCATGGAGATACATGGGAACTAGCTAAAACCTTCCAAGCCTTCATGAGTGATTTTGTAGAAGCTTATCGTCAGCGCAAACGTCAGGAAAATGCCTTTGAATTCGCTGATATTAGCCATTACACTATTGAGATTTTAGAGAATTTCCCACAAGTTCGTCAGGATTATCAGGAGCGCTTCCATGAAGTCATGGTCGATGAGTATCAGGATACCAACAATATTCAAGAACGGATGCTGGAATTACTTTCTAATGGACACAATCGCTTTATGGTGGGAGATATCAAGCAGTCTATCTATCGTTTCCGTCAGGCAGATCCGCAGATTTTCAATGAAAAGTTCCAACGCTATGCGCAAAATCCAAAAGAGGGCAAGCTCATTCTCCTCAAAGAAAATTTCCGTAGTAGTTCAGAAGTGCTATCAGCAACCAATGATGTTTTTGAACGCCTTATGGACCAAGAGGTCGGCGAAATCAACTATGATAACATGCACCAGCTTGTTTTTGCCAATACCAAACTGACTCCTAATCCAGACAACAAGGCAGAATTTCTCATCTACGATAAGGACGACACAAGTGAGGAAGAAGAGGGGCAGGCAGAAACGAAACTAACAGGCGAAATGCGCCTGGTTATCAAGGAAATCCTTAAACTACATAAGGAACAAGGTGTTTCCTTTAAAGAAATCGCCCTTCTGACCTCCAGTCGCAGTCGTAATGACCAGATCCTTCTCGCCCTGTCTGAGTACGGAATTCCTGTCAAAACTGACGGAGAGCAAAACAATTATCTTCAATCCCTAGAAGTGCAAGTCATGCTAGACACCCTTCGTGTCATTCACAATCCTCTTCAAGACTATGCCTTGGTTGCCCTTATGAAGTCTCCTATGTTTGGCTTTGATGAGGACGAGTTAGCACGTTTTTCCCTTCAGAAAGCAGAGGATAAAGTCCACGAAAATCTCTATGAGAAACTAGTAAATGCTCAAAAACAGGTAAGTAGCCAAAAAGTCTTGATTCACTCAGCTCTAGCTGAGAAACTAAAGCAATTCATGGATATCTTGGCCTCTTGGCGCTTGTACGCCAAAACCCACTCCCTCTATGACTTGATTTGGAAGATTTACAATGACCGTTTTTATTATGATTATGTTGGAGCTTTGCCAAATGGTCCTGCTAGACAGGCCAATCTCTATGCCCTAGCACTGCGTGCTGATCAATTTGAAAAGAGCAATTTCAAGGGTTTGTCGCGTTTTATTCGTATGATTGATCAGGTTTTAGAAGCCCAGCACGATTTGGCAAGCGTGGCTGTCGCACCGCCAAAAGATGCAATAGAGCTCATGACCATTCACAAGAGTAAAGGGCTGGAGTTTCCTTACGTCTTTATTCTCAATATGGATCAAGATTTCAACAAGCAAGACTCTATGTCAGAAGTCATTCTCAGCCGTCAAAATGGTCTTGGTGTCAAATATATTGCCAAAATGGAGACAGGGGCAGTAGAAGACTACTACCCTAAAACCATCAAACTCTCCATTCCTAGTCTGACTTATAGACAGAATGAAGAGGAATTACAGCTAGCAAGCTATTCAGAACAAATGCGCCTTCTTTATGTTGCTATGACAAGGGCTGAGAAAAAGCTCTATCTTGTCGGTAAGGGTTCTCGTGAAAAGCTGGAAGCCAAGGAATACCCAGCAGCTAAAAATGGAAAACTAAATAGTAACACTAGACTTCAAGGCAAGAATTTCCAAGATTGGATTTGGGCTATCAGCAAAGTGTTTGCAAAGGATCATCTCAACTTTAGCTATCGTTTTGTTGGTGAAGATCAGCTGACTAGAGAAGCTATCGGTCAGTTGGAAAACAAAAGTCCTCTCCAAGATAGCTCCCAAGCAGACAATCGTCAGTCAGAAACCATTAAAGAAGCTCTTGAAATGCTGAAAGAGGTGGAAGTTTATAATAGTATTCACCGTGCAGCCATTGAACTTCCTAGTGTTCAAACCCCAAGTCAAATCAAGAAATTCTACGAACCAGTTATGGATATGGAAGGTGTCGAGATTGCAGGTCAAGGCCAGTCAGTAGATAAGAAAATCAGCTTTGATTTACCAGATTTTTCAACTAAAGAAAAGATAACAGGAGCTGAGATTGGTAGTGCCACCCACGAACTCATGCAGAGAATGGATCTCAGTCAGAGACCAACGCTTGCTAGTCTGACAGAAACTCTCAAACAAGTTCAAACCAGCCCAGCTGTCAGAGACAAGATTAATCTTTCGAAAATTCTTGCATTCTTTGACACATCACTTGGTCAGGAAATTCTTGCCAATACCGACCATCTATACCGCGAGCAACCCTTTTCTATGCTCAAAAGAGACCAAAAGAGTCAGGAAGACTTCGTTGTCCGTGGTATCCTTGATGGCTATCTACTTTACGAAGATAAAATTGTTCTGTTCGACTATAAGACAGACCGCTATGATGAACCAAGTCAACTCATAGACCGCTATCGTGGTCAGTTAGCCCTATACGGAGAGGCTTTATCTCGAGCCTATTCGATTAAAAATATTGAGAAATACTTGATTTTACTCGGTAAAGACGAGGTTCAAGTTGTAAAAGTATAATTTATACTCTTCGAAAATCTCTTCAAACCACGTCAGCTTCAGCTTGCTGTAGATATGTGACTGACTTTGTCAGTCTTATCTACAACCTCAAAGCAGTGTTTTGAGCTGACTTCGGCAGTTATATCCGCAACCTCAAAGCAGTGCTTTGAGCAACCTGGGGCTAGTTTCCTAGTTTGCCCTTTGATTTTCATTGAGTATTAGAAAGGAGACCTCATGACACTTCCAGTTAGAAAATCCCTACATGATGCGGTTTTACAGGCTTCAAAAGCTGATACTTGGGAACAAGCTACCAAGGAATGGAATGAAGTTTCCTTGATTTTTAACGGTATCGGCCGTAGCAATTGTGTCTGTGGAAATGCTATCAAATACGCCTACGAACTCTTTAACAGTGTCACAGGTCAACGCCTCTTTCCAATCGGTAGCGATTGTGTTCGGCATTTTCATCAATTAAGCCTTGACCAGCAACTGGAAGAGGAAGAAAAACTACTCAAAAAGGTCGAAAATCTAACCAGAAAAGCACAGAAAAAGGAAAAAATCAAGGTTAACAAAAGTGACTTTGACGAGCGTCTTCTAAAGTGGCTCTGGGAAAAAGGTGTTTTTAAACCCAATCGTGGCAATCAGTTCTCACCTGAAAGAGATTACCAGCTCTTCCTAGAAGTCTTTCAAGGAGGAAGTTGGACTAAGGCAGAACCCAAAAAGAAGGCTCGGATGGAAGAAGTCCTAGAAAAGTATATCAAGCCCTTTTTACTTGGCAAATCAGATGACCAACTCTACCTTGTCAAACTAGGTAAAGAAAAAATTGACTACGAGCAAGAACTCCGAATCCAGGCAGAGAAGGAGCGTAAGAAAAGAGATAAAATCGCCAAACAATATGCAGACAATCTGGTTCTAGCCATGGGTCCAGCAGAGCGTGCCTATCAAGACTACTTTGGCTTTACAGAAACTCTAACTCAAGAAGAACGCAAGTGGGAGAAAATTATTTTTGGTAAAAATCGGACAGAACGAGCTATCAAGGCCAAACAATACCAAAAAGAGTTGGAAAAAGGCCAACGAATTGCTACTCAAGACCCAATTGAAAGAAAGCAGAAGCAGACCTGGCTTCTCAATTCCTATTTTCGTGAGCTTCCTGAAGAAAAATCTAGATTTTTTAGGCTCTTATTAGAATATCGAAAAAGCGGAAAAGTGCCCTTTTCAACCGAATATCTGTCAGACTATCTGCTCAACTTTTTCTATAAAATGAAAGCTTTTGAGTTTGAAATCTCACCAGAACAAGTTCGAGATTTTCTAAAAGAAAGCCTTCAAGCAGATCATCTCTCCTCAGCACAGGAAAGCTGGATAGAAGGAATTCTCCTCAACTGCATCAAACCATTTTTAGAACGATTATTGATATAACTAACACCTACCGTGGAAATTCCATGGTAGGTGTTAGTTTTAATAGTCAGTGTCATTATTATTCTCAACAGATTTATTCGAAAACAAAATACACTTATTTATATATGCTTTATTATACTAGATAACTTTTAAAATCTTATAAGAATAACTAGATTATTTTAATGTTTCGTAGTATAATAACATCAGGAAAACAAACTGTATAAACTAATATTTATAGGTTATTCAAAACGCTTATATATATGTGTTAAATTATTTATTACAGCGCCTAAAACTCTATTATATAAGGAAATATTACATGATTGATATCCACTCTCACATTGTTTTTGGTGTAGATGATGGACCAAGCACAAAAGAAGAAAGCCTAGCTCTTCTGAAAGAAGCTTTTTCACAGGGAGTTCGTACGATTGTATCCACTTCACATCGTCGTAAAAATATGTTTGAAACTCCAGAAGATTGTATAATGAAAAACTTTAAAGAAGTTCAGGCTCTCGCTAAAAGAGCATTACCAGAGTTAAAAATTCTATATGGAGCTGAAATATACTTCACCCAAGATGCTCTTGAAAAATTAAATAATAAAGAGATTCCTACTCTAAATGATACACAATATGCTTTAATTGAATTCAGTTCTCTTACCCCCTATTGGGAAATCCGAAATGCAGTAAGTAAAGTTTTAATGTTAGGTATTAGACCTGTCATTGCGCATATTGAGCGCTATGCCGAATTAGAAAATAATGAAAAACGAGTTAAAGAATTGATAAATATGGGATGTTATACTCAAATAAATAGCTCGAGCGTTCTTAAGCCTAAAATATTCGGGGATAAGTATCGCTTACTCAAAAAAAGGGCTCAGTATTTTCTATCACATAATCTAGTTCACTGTGTGGCTAGCGATATGCATAATCTAAGCTCAAGACCACCATATATGAAGCAAGCATTTGACGCAATTAGTCATCAGTATGGAAAGGAAAGAGCAGAAGAATTATTTTTAGTAAATCCTCAGTTGATTATATCGAACAAAAATATTTAGCAACATTTAATTTAGGTATATTTCCTGTATTTTAATCACGTAAGCTTGAAAATCTTATTTTTTTATGTTATATTGAACTGTATGATTTAATTCTTGGTAAATATACATATTTTTATTAGTTCTAGCTTTTTATACTCAGGACTATATATATATATATATATATGCATCAACGTAGTGAGTGGCGCACGCATATATATGTGTGCGCCTTAGTTTTTTCTAGGAGAATGATGCTTATGTATAGGAGAATTAAGAGAATTATAGGTCTTCTAATTTCTATACCCTCATTACTATTAATTATCCCGATTTGTTTAATAGCATGTATCTTTATTGTAATCGAATCAAGTGGTAATCCTATTTATATACAAGAACGAATTGGTTTAAATGGACAAAGTTTTTCAATTTATAAACTCCGATCCATGTATCAAGATGCTGAAAAGAATGGTCATAAATGGGCGAGCAAAAATGATACACGCATTACAAAAGTTGGACGTTTTATTCGTAAAACACGAATTGATGAATTACCACAAATCATTAATGTAATTAAAGGTGAGATGTCCATTATTGGACCACGACCAGAACGACCAGAGTTTATCAATGAATTTTTGAAAGATATCCCTAATTTTAATGAACGTTTAGCTGTCCGTCCAGGAATCACAGGATGGGCTCAAGTAAATGGTGGTTATGAATTAACTCCTAAAGATAAATTAGTCTACGATCTATTCTATATCAATCACGAAAGTATCAAGTTAGATTTTCTTATACTATTAAAAACAATTAAAGTGATGGTTACCGGGAACGGATCTAGGTAGTTCTAAGAAAGCAAAAATAAATAAAAGGAAACAAACAATAATATGACTATTTTTAATAAAAATATTAATAGAGTTTTTTCTTTGATAAAAAGCAAACTACTATTTTTACTTCTATTTACTATAGTAGGGACGACAGCAGTTGGTCTATATACTGTTTTTATCATTTCTCCTATATACAGTGTATCCTCTAAGCTCATAATGAAGAACACTTCAAGCCAAACAAATGGGCAAAATAATGATGCGCAAACGATTGAAGCTATAAACCTCTTTCAAAGACAAGCTAAGACTTATTTAGAGATAGCAGATCTCCCCCCAGTAAAAGATGAAACCAATAAAGCATTAGGTTTGTCACCTGATGACATCGCTAAAATCAAATCGGTTAAATTAACAAATGACTCAGGTTCACAGTTGGTCACAATAACAGTGAGAGGACTAGATCGAAATTTAGCAGAACGTTATATTAAAGAGTATGTGTCTCAGTACAAGAAATTTACAGCAGATAGATTAGGGCGCGACAACTTGTCAGTTGTTACAGAAGCACTGGGAAGTGATTCTCCAGTTTATCCCGTTCTATGGAAGAATCTTCTTGTATCTATTCTAGTATTTTCTTTTGTAGGATTTAATGTTATTTTCATCAAATATGTATTGAGTGATTCGATTGATTCTTACGAAGACTTGGAAGAGTTAGTGGGAACACCTGTTCTCGGGATGATTCCGACTATAGAGAGAAAGAGAAGAGGTGAGTGACATGCATATCGAAGTTATTCATAACAGTAAATCCATCGTAGCTGAGTCCTTTAGAACTTTAAGGAGTAATCTTCAGTTCTCAGAATTTGGAAAAAATATTAAAATCATTGTCGTTACAAGTGCCAACCCCAATGAAGGCAAGAGTGAAGTCAGTATCAATCTTGCCGCCTCTTTGGCCCAACAGGGGAAAAGAGTGATTATCATAGACGCGGATATGCGTAAACCAACTCAACATAAATTAACCGAGCTAAATAACACTGAAGGACTCAGCACTTTTTTATTAAAGAAGTCAGGAGTAGATTCCATTAATCATTTGACGATAAATGATGTGAATTTAGATGTACTGACTTCAGGACCTGTTCCGCCTAATCCTTCTGAGATGTTAGCTAGTTCTTCTATGGATGAAACACTTAAAGCATTTGAGGATTTTTATGACTATGTCATTATCGATACCCCTCCCTTGCTAGCAGCAACTGATGCCCAAGTTTTAGCAAGTATTGCTGACGCCACACTTCTAGTCGTAGATACAAAAAAATCAAAACGACGACAAATAATAGAAGCAAAAAGAAGATTAGACCATGTTGGAGCTAGACTACTTGGTGTGATAATGAATAAAATTGATTCACATAAAGATACCTATTATTACTATTATTAAACTAACTATTTGAAAGGCAGGAGAGAAAAAATGACAATCTATCTTTTAATGTTCGTCTATGTCTCTTTTCTTGCCTTTTTCTCATTGAAATATGAGGATAAAGTAAAAGAGTTAGGTTTCCTTGTTCTTCCGACTTTTTTCTTTTTTTTAATCATTGCAGGTTTTCGTACTTCTAGTGTAGGTGGAGATTTAGGAACTTATATCCATATTTTTGAATCAAATAATATTCAGATTCCAGATTTATCACATTTATTTAGTTCTCGATTTGAAATTGGGTACTTACTGTTCACTATTTTTCTAAGAAACTTCAGTGATCATTATCCATTCCTCTTATTCGTATTTGCATTTCTGACCTTATTAAGTTGGTTTTTTGTTCTTTATAAGCATTCTAAAAATGTTTACATGAGTTTACTGATTTACTTCAGCTCGTTAGGACTCTTTTTTTATTCTTTATCAAATATCAGGCAAGGTCTGGCGATTGCTTTAAGTTTTTTAGGGTTTCACTACTTAGTAAAAAACAAGAAGATTTTAGCATGGGTATTTATCTTACTAACTCCCTTATTTCATACATCTGGTATCGTCTGCCTCTTGTTTTTCCCCCTTAAAAAAATCGTTTTAAATAAAAGAATATACCAATTTGTGTTCCTTGCATTTCTAATCATCTTACCTTTTATCAAACAAATTGCAACTATCTTTATTTCTTTCTTCCCTCAGTATACTTCCTATCTGGAATCATCATGGTTTTTGGAAAGCAATAAATGGGCACCTGTATTTTTAACAATTTGGTATGGTATCGTTCTGATCTTTGGTGAATTAGTGATTAGAAAACAGAAGTTATCGACTGAAGAAGAATTTATAAGAACTTTGTTCTTTATCTCCTTTTTATTTACTGCGTCAACTTTGCAAACAAGTCTTTTTGGCAGATTCGCACACTATTTTACCCCCTTTATTTGCCTATATATCCCTATGATTTTATCTAAAATAGGTGACAAAAAAGTTCAATGGATTTTATTTTATTTGATGATATTGGTTTACGCTTCAATCTTTCTAGTCATTGTTTATTTTAAAGCTGACTGGTACCATGTCGTTCCCTACCGTTCAGTTATTGTAGATTGGTTATTTGGAAATTAGGTTTAGGAGTTATAAAATGAAATTTTCAGTTCTAACGACAGTCTATAAAAAAGAGACTCCTACAAATTTAAGGAAAAGTTTACTAAGTTCTTATCAGCAGACCCTTAAACCGACAGAAATCATTTTAGTTTGTGATGGCGAATTGACTGAAGAGTTAGAAATAGAAATCCAAAAGTTGCAGAGAGAGATTCCAATTTTAAAGGTTTTTCATTTACCTGAAAACTTAGGCTCAGGACCAGCCTCTCTCTTTGGAGTTAATCAATGCCAAACAGAATTCATTGCAAGAATGGACAGTGATGATTATTCTCTAGAAACAAGATTTGAGAAGCAATTAGCTGCCTTTGAAAAAAATCCCAACCTCATCATGGTTGGGTCCAATATCCTAGAAAAAAATACAGAGTTTACCGCCTTAAAGAAAGTACCAGAAACCACAGCCGAAATTCGTCAATATTCGAAAATGAGAAATCCCTTTAATAATCCATCGAGTATGATGAAAAAAGAGTATATCTTGAAGGCTGGTAATTATCGTAAATTCCGTTACCTAGAGGATTATGACCTCACAATGAGATTGTTACACGATAATCCAACTAAGGATTTTTTGAATATCCAGGAACCTTTAGTAGTCATGCAGACAAACGATTCTAGCTATCTGAGGAGAGGTGGTTTCTTGTATGTAAAGACTGACTTTATGCTCCAATTAGATTTTTATCGCAGAAGAGATATTACTCTAGTAGAATTATTTAGAAATATTTTCCTTCGTAATGCGATTCGAATTCTTCCAAATTCAATTAGGAAATGGGTCTATAAGAAAAATATGAGAGAAAATGTAGAGGTGGTTAGGAAGTTATGAAGAGAGTCATTACATACGGAACATTTGATTTATTGCATTACGGTCATATTAATCTTTTAAAAAGAGCAAAAGCGTTGGGAGATTATCTCATTGTCGGGCTTTCTACCAATGAATTTAATAGGCTAGAAAAAAATAAAGAATGTTATTTTGATTACGAAGAAAGAAAATCTCTATTAGAGGCTATCAGATATGTGGATCTCGTCATACCAGAAGAAAATTGGGATCAAAAAATCTCAGACATAGAAAAGTATCATGCTGATGTGTTTGTCATTGGAGATGATTGGCAGGGAAAATTTGATTATTTAAGTGATTTGGGAATAGAGGTTGTTTACCTATCACGAACAAAAGAAATTTCAACTTCTAAGATAAAGAATGATTTGAATCAAGGGAACTAGGATGAAATATCAAGTCATACATGTAACAGGTAGTGTAAGGAATACCATGAGCGGCGTACAAAGTTTTATCAAAAATCATATTCCAACTGATGATCAAGAGTTTGAATATATGGTTGGAGAGTCAAATGGAGAGGCTCATTTCCCATTTAATCAATACTTAGATGAAAAAGAAATTAAACGAATTATTTTTCCAGCCCTAAAGATTTCTAAACTATTCGCCTATGCGAGAGAATGCCGACACTTTTATGAAACGAATAAAATTGACATTCTCCATGTTCATAATCCTATAACCGCTTTTATACATAATTACTATGCTCGAAAAAATGGTGTCCCAGTTAGGATTTACCACAATCATAGTAGCCAATTTTCAGATACTTGGTTGAAAAGTATACGCAATCGATTTTTGGTCTTTCTAGCCTTGAAAAATGCAACCCATCGTATCTCTTGTGGCCAATTAGCTGGACTGAAGATATTTGGAAAGCAATCCTTTCAAATCCTTCCAAATGCAATTGACATCGATAAGTATCGTTTTTCTCCGATTTTTAGAGAAGAAATCCGCAAAGAGTTTCATATAGCTGAACATCAAAAAGTAGTAGGGATGATTGGTATTTTAAATCCTTTCAAGAATCAGAGTTTTTTGATTGAAGTTGCTAAAGAATTACCTGACGTTACCTTTGTCTTTGTTGGTGAAGGTCCAGATCGTGCCATTTTAGAAGAGAAAAGTAAGGAAGTGAAGAATATCATCTTTACAGGAAAAAGAGAAGATGTTCATAAGTTTTATTCAGCCTTTGATATCTTTGCCTTTCCTTCTTTGTATGAAGGTTTCCCAATCGTGCTGGTAGAGGCTCAGTGTTCTGGAGTCGATATTCTCATGAATGAAACGATTGATCCAACAACTCAGATCGTTAGTGAACTCTGCACAGCCATGCCTCTAGATAAGCCTAAATGGGTAAACTATATCGAAAAGACGCCTATCAATGAGAAACAACGACAGCTAAATGAACACCTAAAGCCGTTTGACATTGAAGAAAATGTTCAAAATTTAAAAGAAATTTATAAGCAAGGTTTAAAAAGAGAATGATCAACTATTTAAAACCCTTACTGTTTAAAGTAAGTGATTTTACTTATAAACTAAATAAAATGATTCCCAAGAAAAGGAACAGAATTGTTCTCTATTCTAACTGGGGTTTCAGAGATAATCTTAGAACCCTCTATCACTATTTAGTGGATAATGGCTATCAGGAAACATACGAAATCGTTTGTGCTTCAAATGATTTTTATCATTTAGAAAAAGAAAAGAATGTGAAGTATGTTTCTATTTATCAAGGTTTCTTTTATTTTTTAACATCTAAATATTTTTTCTATTCTTTTGGCAAGTATCCCATCAAACCTGCTCCAAACCAGATGGTTGTCAACTTGTGGCATGGAATGCCCTTGAAAAAAATTGGGAATCTTGAAGTTGGCATGGAAAAGATTGACTATAATTTCTTTACAAAATTAGTCTCCTCTTCAGATTTATTTACTCCAATCATGAAAGCAGCCTTTAATGCTAAGGACGAGCAGATGCTTCTTGTTGGCAATATTCGAAATGATGAGCTCTTTAAAGAGAAAGAGGAGAAGAAAATCATCTGGATGCCAACCTACCGTAATTCTAAAAACTATCATGATAGCCAAGCAGCACTGATATTTTCTTTAGAAGAAGAGGATTTTCAAAACATAGAAGAACTACTTTCAAACTATGGCTATCAACTTTACATTAAACTTCATCCTCTTGAGGAATCTCAGTTAAAATTTGAAATGAATTATTCGACCATTCATCTATTGACAGAAGATATCATTAGTGAGCAGTATGGGACTTTATATACCTTTTTGGGCACAACCAGTGCATTGATTACAGATTATTCTTCAGTATTTTTAGACTATTATTTATTAAATAGACCCGTAGCATTTACCATTAATGATTATGAGGAATACAAAGAAAAAAGAGGCTTTGTGTTTGAAGATGTGAAGAGTTTAATGGTGGGAAGTGTCATTCGTGATTCGCATGATTTATTAGATTTCCTAGCGAGTGTCATGAAATCTGAAGATCCTTATATTGAAGAACGAAAAAAAGTTAATAACAAGGTAAATGCCATTCAAAAAGATTTTACAAAGACACTTTTGGATGAAATTGGATTAAGGAAATAAGGTTAGGATAAAGAATGATTAGTGTAATCGTACCTGTTTATAATGTAGAAACTTATCTGGAAGAATGTTTAGACAGCATTCAAAACCAAACCTACACAGACTTTGAAGTCCTTTTAGTCAATGATGGTTCAACAGATAGATCAAAAGCTATTTGTGAACGTTATTGTAAAGAGAATCGTCGCTTTCACTTGTTGAATCAAGAGAATCAAGGATTGAGCGCTGCACGAAATACTGGTGTAGCAGCTTCAAGAGGAGAGTTTATTGTATTTGTGGATAGTGATGACATGATTCTAGCGAACTATTTAGAAACCTTAATGCACTATATGCGTGAAGACGTAGATATTGTGGAAAGTCAGTTTACCGTATCTAACGAGGAATTTCTTGCTAAAAGTTTTAAAGAACCAAGTATTCTATTCGAAGGGAACTCTCAAGAAGCAGTAAAAATTTTCCCTAAACATGTTTTAAATGTTAATGCAGTTACAAAACTTTATAGAAGATCAATTGTTGAAGCTGTTCCTTATATAGATGGGGTGATTTTTGAAGATGTTTATTGTGGAATTGGAATGTTAAAATATATTCGAAAAATCATTAAAATTGATTATAAAGGTTATTATTATCGACAACATCAAGCTAGTATCATGCATCGAACCTTTACTCCTAAAAATCTAGATATCTTTACAGTAAGCGACCAATTGATAGACTTGTATTCCGATAGGGAAGAACTTCTTCCTTACATTGGCAGCTTCCTAGTTCATTTAGCAACCATGCATTATCAAGACTATATCCAAAAAGGAAATCCATATGCAAAAGTCTATAATCAAAAATTAGCAGAGTATGTAGCTATAACGAAGAAAAATCCTGAGGTTGCCAAAAGTTCGCGTATGATTAGACTTTATAACCTGTGTCCAAGATATTACAACACCATCCTATTTCCCTTCTATCACTCTATATGGAAATGGAAAAATGGTATTAGGGAAGACAAGTTAGAGGAATGATGAAATACAATTCAAGAGGGGAAAAGGAAAATGATTAGCTTAATCGTTCCAGTTTATAACGTGGAAGAATATCTGGAAGAATGTCTAGAAAGTATTCAATATCAGACTTATACAGATATTGAAGTCATCT
>CAURTW010000016.1:0-27243 GCA_963527705.1 uncultured Streptococcus sp. | reverse complement strand
TCATACTCTTCGAAAATCTCTTCAAACCACGTCAACGTCGCCTTGCCGTAGGTATAGGTAACTGACTTTGTCAGTCTTATCTACAACCTCAAAACTGTGTTTTGAGCTGACTTCGTCAGTTCTATCTGCAACCTCAAAGCAGTTCTTTGAGCAACCTGCGGCTAGTTTCCTAGTTTGCTCTTTGATTTTCATTGAGTATAAGAAAAAATCAGTCCCCTAAAGGAGTAGATTATGAAGTTATTGTCTATCGCCATCCCTAGCTATAATGCTGCTGCCTATCTTCATTACTGTGTGGAGTCGCTAGTGATTGGTGGTGAACAAGTTGAGATTTTGATTATCAATGATGGGTCTCAGGACCAGACTCAGGAAATCGCTGAGCGTTTGGCCAGCAAGTATCCTAACATCGTTAGAGCCATCTATCAGGAAAATAAGGGCCATGGCGGTGCCGTCAATCGCGGCTTAGCGGAGGCTTCTGGACGCTATTTTAAAGTAGTTGATAGTGATGACTGGGTAGATCCTCGTGCCTATTTAAAAATTCTTGAAACCTTGCAGGAACTAGGGAGTGAGGGGCAGGAAGTTGATGCCTTTGTGACCAATTTTGTCTATGAAAAGGAAGGTCAGTCTCGTAAGAAGAGTATGAGTTACGAGTCAGTCTTGCCTGTCCAGCAGATTTTTGGCTGGGATCAGGTCGGAAATTTCTCCAAAGGCCAGTATATCATGATGCACTCGCTGATTTATCGGACAGATTTGTTGCGAGCGAGCCAGTTCCAATTGCCTGAACATACTTTTTATGTCGATAATCTTTTTGTCTTTACCCCCCTTCAGCAGGTCAAGACCATGTACTATCTGCCTGTCGATTTCTATCGTTATTTGATTGGGCGTGAGGACCAGTCTGTCAATGAGCAAGTGATGATTAAGCGCATTGACCAGCAACTCAAGGTCAATCGACTCTTGGTAGACCAGCTTGATTTATCTAAAGTAAGCCACCCCAAAATGCGAGAGTATCTGCTGAATCATATTGAAATCACGACGGTGATTTCCAGTGCCTTGCTCAACCGAGCAGGCACAGCAGAGCATCTGGCCAAAAAACGGGAGCTGTGGACCTATATTCAGCAGGAAAATCCAGAGGTCTTTCAGGCTATTCGCAAGACCATGTTGAGCCGTTTGACCAAACATTCGGTCTTGCCAGCTCGCAAACTTTCCAATGTTGTCTATCAAATCACCAAATCTGTTTATGGATTTAATTAATATAAGTATTTTATAAGAGGGATTTAAGAAAAATTTTAACTTTTTCTTAATCCTTTTTAATTTTAGGAGATTATACTAGAGTCATCAAATAAAGAAAAACTCTAAGGAGAATCCTATGAAATTCAATCCAAATCAAAGATATACTCGTTGGTCTATCCGCCGTCTCAGTGTCGGTGTTGCCTCAGTTGTTGTGGCTAGTGGCTTCTTTATCCTAGTTGGTCAGCCAAGTTCTGTACGTGCCGATGTGGTCAATCCGACCCCTGCCCAAGTCGTGCCAGACGCTGCTTCGGTGAGTGAAAAGAGCGACTTACCAGCAGAGGTTCTCAAGAAAGCAGTTGATGTAGCTCTTCCTTCAGAACAGGTAGACTCAACACCCAAAGCAAGCTTGGATGCTACAAGCTCTCCAGAAAAAGTGAATGTAGCTGATAAAGACCAAGTGGTAGCACCTAAAGAAGAAGTACAAGCAAAACCAGAATCTAAGAAAGAAACAGAAGATGCGGCTAAACCTGTGGAAAGTCCTGCAGCTACAGTTTCTGGACAAGACCGTGAAGCAAGTGAAGCTCAACCAGCAACCACCCCAGCTGAAGTGCAAAAAGGCGTGGCTGACAACACTAAAGACACAGTAGATGTTCCAGCCGCTTACTTGGATAAGGCTAATTTCTCTGGACCGTTCACAGCCGGTGTTAACCAAGTTATTCCATATGAATTCTTCGCTGGTGACGGTATGTTGACTCGCTTGATCTTGAAGTCTTCAGACAAGGCTCCATGGTCAGACAATGGTTCGGCTAAAAACCCCGCTCTTCCACCAGTAGAAAACTTGGGCAAAGGCCTCTACTTCTACGAAGTAGATTTGGCAGGAACTCAAGGTAAATCAGACAAAGAGCTTCTTGATTTGTTGAAACAAAATGGTACTCAAAGCTATAAAGCAACTATCAAGGTTTATGGTGCCAAAGATGGCAAGGCCGATTTGAGCAACCTCGTAGCAACAAAAGATTTGGATGTCAACTTGAATGGTTTGACTACTCCAGCTGAAGTGCAAAAAGGTGTGGCCGACAATACTAAAGACACAGTAGACGTCCCAGCCACTTACCTAGACAAAGCCAACTTCCCAGGCCCATTCACAGCCGGTGTCAATCAAGTTATTCCATACGAATTCTTCGCTGGTGACCGTATGTTGACTCGCCTTATCCTGAAAGCCTCAGACAAGGCCCCATGGTCCGACAACGGTTCAGCCAAAAATCCCGCTCTCCCACCAGTAGAAAAATTAGGTAAAGGTCTTTACTTCTATGAAGTAGACTTGGCTGGCACTCAAGGTAAATCTGATAAAGAGCTTCTTGATCTCTTGAAACAAAATGGTACACAAAGCTACAAGGCAACTATCAAGGTGTACGGTGCTAAAGACGGCAAGGCTGATTTGACAAATCTCGTAGCGACAAAAGAATTGGATGTCAACTTAAACGGCTTGACTACTCCAGCTGAAGTGCAAAAAGGTGTAGCCGACAATACTAAAGACACTGTAGATGTCCCAGCCACTTACTTGGACAAAGCGAACTTCCCTGGTCCATTCACAGCCGGTGTCAACCAAGTCATTCCATACGAATTCTTCGCTGGTGACGGTATGTTGACTCGCCTTATCTTGAAAGCTTCTGACAAGGCTCCATGGTCAGACAACGGTTCAGCTAAAAACCCCGCCCTTCCACCGGTAGAAAAATTGGGCAAAGGCCTCTACTTCTACGAAGTGGATTTGGCAGGGACTCAAGGTAAATCAGATAAAGAGCTTCTTGACCTCTTGAAACAAAACGGCACTCAAAGCTATAAAGCAACTATCAAGGTGTACGGTGCGAAAGATGGTAAGGCTGATTTGAGCAATCTCGTAGCGACTAAGGATTTGACAGTGAACTTGAATGGACATCAGTCTCTTGCTCCGATGCAATCAGGCTTCGTCCCATCTTCTAATGGTTCAGCTATGCCGTCTTCAATGATGAATAGTCATCAAGATGCGTCTAAGATGAACGCTCAAATGCCAAGTGCCAATCAAGATGAGATGAAATCTAAAGTTCCGGCTGCTAGTCAGGATAAGATGATGCCTAACAAAGAGCAGGACAAAACCATGAATGCTAGCCAGCCAATGGCAAATCTAAGTATGAAACAAGATCAAGCTCCAGCAGCCTCAAGCAAAATGTCTGATGAAGGCAAGATGGCATCTACTAACAAGGAGTCAAGTCCAATGATGGCTGATCAAATGAAAGACAAAAAAGACATGCTTCCATATACTGGTGAAGCCCAAACATCAATGGCTACTCTTGGATTCTTTGGCCTCGCCTTAGCAGGACTGTTAGGTGGTCTCGGTTTGAAAGCTAAAAAAGAGGAAAATGACTAGTCTAGTTACAGACTTTCTATCTAGGATTTGAAAAATCCAGATATCGTTTAGAATGTTCGTAAAGAGATAAAAATAGTGTTATACTATTGTGGTATAGCACTGTTTTTTTCAAAGGAGAGACAGATGGGAAAGACAATTTTACTCGTTGACGACGAGGTAGAAATCACAGATATTCATCAACGTTATCTGGTTCAGGCAGGATATCAGGTTTTGGTGGCCCATGATGGAGTAGAGGCCTTGGAAATCTTCAAGCGAAAAGCGATTGATTTGATTATTACAGATATCATGATGCCTCGGATGGATGGTTATGACTTGATTAGCGAAGTTCAGTATCAATCTCCAGATCAGCCTTTTCTCTTTATCACGGCTAAGACTAGCGAGCAGGATAAAATTTACGGCCTAAGCTTGGGGGCAGATGATTTTATTGCCAAGCCCTTTAGCCCTCGTGAGCTGGTTTTGCGTGTCCATAATATCTTACGTCGCCTTCATCGTGGAGGTGAGACAGAAGTCGTCAGTCTCGGGGATTTACGGATGAATCACGGTAGTCACGAGGTCCAAGTCGGAGATGTGGGGCTTGATTTGACAGTCAAATCCTTCGAACTTCTATGGCTTTTAGCCAGCAATCCAGAACGAGTTTTCTCTAAGACAGATCTCTATGAAAAGGTCTGGCAGGAAGACTATGTGGATGATACCAATACCTTGAATGTTCATATTCATGCTCTTCGACAGGAGTTGGCTAAACATGCTAGTGCAGAAACACCGACCATCAAAACCGTCTGGGGCTTGGGCTACAAAATTGAGAAAGCACGAGGTAGTCAATGAAATTAAAAAGTTATATTTTAGTGGGGTATGTCATTTCAACACTCCTAACGATTATCGTGGTTTTTTGGGCCATCCAGCGAATGTTAATTGCAGAAAGAGAAATTTATTTCCTAGTGGGTATGACTCTCGTGGCTAGTTTTATCGGTGCTGGAATTAGTCTCTTTCTCCTATCGCCTGTCTTTACTTCATTGGGCAAACTCAAGGAACATGCCAAGCGGGTAGCGGACAAGGATTTTCCTTCAAATCTGGAGGTTCAAGGCCCTGTAGAATTTCAACAATTAGGCCAAGCTTTCAATGAAATGTCCCATGATTTGCAGGCGACCTTTGATTCCTTGGAAGAAAGCGAACGAGAAAAGGGCTTGATGATTGCTCAACTTTCTCATGATATCAAGACCCCCATCACTTCGATCCAAGCGACGGTAGAAGGGATTTTGGATGGGGTTATCAAGGAAGGAGAACAGGACCATTATCTAGCAACCATTGGACGCCAGACGGAAAGACTCAACAAACTGGTTGAGGAATTAAATTTTTTGACCCTAAACACGGCTAAAAATCAGGTGGAAACTACCAGCAAAGACAGCATTTTTCTTGACCAGCTCTTGATTGAGTGCATGAGTGAATTTCAGTTCTTGATTGAGCAGGAGGAGCGAGATGTCCATTTGCAGGTAATCCCAGAGTCTGCTCGGATTGAGGGAGATTATGCCAAACTTTCTCGTATCTTGGTGAATCTGGTCAATAACGCTTTTAAATACTCTGCTCCAGGAACCAAGCTGGAAGTGGTGGCTAAGCTGGAAAAGAACCAGCTTTCAATCAGTGTGATCGATGAGGGACAGGGGATTGCCCCAGAGGATTTGGAGAATATTTTCAAACGCCTTTATCGTGTAGAAACTTCGCGTAACATGAAAACAGGTGGTCATGGCTTAGGACTTGCTATTGCGCGTGAATTGGCCCATCAATTGGGTGGGGAAATCACAGTCAGCAGCCAGTACGGCATCGGAAGCACCTTTACCCTCGTCCTCAATCTCTCTGACAATGAAAATAAAGCTTAAAACCCCTTTACAAATCTAGCCATTCATGGTAAAATAGATTTTGTGCGAAATATCAGCAGGAAAGCATGAAGCTCGTCAACAGGTGTCTTATGATAAGTAACCTTGGCTGTTTAGGCGAAGGGCATCTGCACGAATCAGGGCTTTCTAAGTGACTATTTCCACCGAAATATTATTTATATCAGGAGGACATACATATGTCACGTTATACAGGACCATCTTGGAAACAAGCTCGTCGCCTTGGCCTTTCACTTACAGGTACAGGTAAAGAATTGGCACGTCGTAACTACGTACCAGGACAACACGGACCAAACAACCGTTCTAAATTGTCAGAATACGGTTTGCAATTGGCTGAAAAACAAAAACTTCGTTTCACTTACGGTGTAGGTGAAAAACAATTCCGTAACTTGTTCGTACAAGCTACAAAAATCAAAGGCGGAATCCTAGGTTTCAACTTCATGCTTCTTTTGGAACGTCGTTTGGATAACGTTGTTTACCGTCTTGGTCTTGCGACTACTCGTCGTCAAGCTCGTCAATTCGTAAACCACGGTCACATCCTTGTTGACGGAAAACGCGTTGATATCCCATCATACCGCGTAACTCCAGGTCAAGTGATCTCAGTTCGCGAGAAATCATTGAAAGTTCCAGCAATCCTTGAAGCAGTAGAAGCTACTCTTGGACGTCCAGCATTCGTATCATTCGATGCTGAAAAATTGGAAGGTTCATTGACTCGCTTGCCAGAACGCGACGAAATCAACCCAGAAATCAACGAAGCACTTGTCGTTGAATTCTACAACAAAATGCTTTAATTTTAAGAAATATCTTACAGAAAGCCTACAACAGTGGGCTTTTTGCTTTTTCTTTGGAGAGATGACTGTAAGTGTCCATAGTCATAGCTAGTGTAGAATGACCTAGACGGTGTTGTAATTCTTTATATGGTATTCCAGAGTTTAGCAAAAGACTAGCGTGTGTGTGTCTAAAACCGTGGAATCCAATATTAGGTACACCAGCATGTTTGAAACGTGTGTTTAAACGAGTTGATAGTGTTTTATTGTTTGGGTATTGAGGAAATAAGAGAAGTTTAAAAGTCTATCATTTTAAATTTGATGCTTACAAAATGATAAGCAGATAAGCAAAGCAATAACTTGCCTTAGTTGCTCGTAGAATGACAAGGAGATAGGAGAGATAAAACTCTTCTTAATTGCTTATTTAGTGGTATGAGAGTAGTCTTGAAGTAAGAGTGAACCAAGAGAAAATAAAAAAGCACTTAGAATAATCTAAGCGCTCAAGAGTAGTGGACGGTGTGCCTGTCCCGTCATCTCATACTATGAAGTTGCGTAGCGACACTATCATTTCTACCTCACTTCTCTTTAAACTAATTATACTATAAGGAATACCAGCGTGACCACTAACCAAGTAGAAAAGAAACTAAAAAGCATTAAAAATTTTGATAAAGCAATTCAGAGACTAGACTTAGACTTGAAGATAAGTGATTGTATGATGTAGGACGTGAGATATTCGCAAGACGATTTATAGATAGATTAAAGCTATTTCAGTTATATGAGGTACTGGTCAATTTTATCAGTAATTTCAACTTTCTTGATTTCATCTTCAAAGAGTTTAATCCATCTGGTTCCAGAATTAACGGATAATCCATCAAGTTCTTCATCATAGACATCTTTGTCTTCGTAAAGAGCTACGCCTTCAAATATTTGGCCATCAATATCGGTGATTCTGACAACCTTGTTATTAAATTCTATAAGTTCCAACAGTCTCTCCTTTAATGCTACTATAGTCTGTTATATTATTGGAATTCCTTTAACATAAGCTTCTTTGGCTTCTGCAAGTGTCATTTCATTAGGACCACCATCTATATTAGTTTCTCCTGTATTTTGCCACTGACAAACGTCACAGATATCATACACTGCTGTAACAGTACCACATACTGGACAATGGACATATTCGCTGCCGTTAATGATGATTAAATTCTTTTTTCCAGTCTTATTCATTTAAGGTTACTCCCAACACTATACAAATATATTAGCTATTTCTATACACTTACTTTTTCAATATCATTGATTGTAATTGTAATGCTATCCCAGTCTTTCGGGGAATCTCCTATGTCAGCAATAAAAGTATCTTCACTTAACTTTTCGACAATTGTCGCCGTTTGACCGTTTTTTAACAACACTGTATCAAATTCTCGAATTTTTACGATTTTTCTCCTTGCGTAAGCTTCTTTGGCTTCGGCGAGAGTGATCTTATTCGGGCCACCGTCTATATTTATAATACCTGTATTTTGCCAACGACAGACGTCACAGATATCATAGTCCATAACTTCAGTTCCGCAAACAGGGCAATTTAACCATAAATATCCATCAATTACCCAAGTCTTTTTTGATCTATCCATATAAATCCCTCCTCCATAAACTCGCCAAACCAGTCTTTTTGGTGAACCGTGAGTATCAACCCGCCTTTCCATCATTATACTGCAAACCGAGGGGGATTACTAATAATTTAGTGTGTTTTCTAGATGTGGTATGATAGTATTATTAGGTAATAAAAAAAGGACGTTTGACCGTGCTAGTTTCTTGCCTGCTGAACTCAAGCACAGCCTGCGGCTAGCTTCCTAGTTTGCATTTTGATTTTCATTGAGTATAAGAAATCAAATCATGAAAATTAAAGAGACAGTAAAGGATACTTACCATTTTCTAAAAAGCTATTGTAATGGTATCTTGTGGATTGAATATTAGGATAGGAAAGTTTATAATGAAGTTAAAGTAAAGGAGGTTTCGTTCTAGATATGATGATACCACCAAGCAAAGAGCTGTTGATTTTTTATAATCAAATTCATGAGTGGGTTGACCAAGTTTATCCAGACCAAGATAGACCTTCTTTATCGTTTAAGAAAGACACTCCACAATCTATTTTAGATTTATTTGATAGTATTAAATCTAAAATTGGTTTTGATTACCAAGAACATAAGCATTAAAATAATAATTATGGATAAGTTAAACACGAAAAATAAGATAATTGATGTTTATAAAATAGCGCATCGTCTGGTTTCTATTACTGTTGAAAATCCTGATTTTTCAGATTTGAAAATCAATCATTTTGTGAGAATTGGAGAAAAAGAGTATAGGGTACACAGTGTTCCTATGATTTGTTCAACTCCACCTAAATTTATCTTTAATTTAGATACTTTTACAATTGACTACACAGAGGACGACTTGATGAATAAAGTGGCGGTATTTACGCATAGGGAAGTATCTAAAGATGATTAAAATTTCAATTAGTTTATTGCTGGATGCGATTGAAGATAACATCAACGACGAAGAACTTCAATCTATCGATTTCGAGAGTCATATTAGAAAAATTACAAAAGAATTCCAGGGAGAAAATGGTGAATTCTTAGTAAAAGAAGAAGCGTTTGAAACACTCCCTTTGGACAGAGATAAAAAGGATAAAATCATTGAGCAAATAAAACAGAATAGTCAAAATGTTTTCGAAGACGATTTCGATACCTTGTTGCAATTATATTTTTGAGAGTCAAGAATAATTCCAGTACCTTATTTTACACTAAATAGAAAATGATAAAGATTGATAAACAAATTATTACGATGTACAAAATAGAAGATGGAACCTCTAAGAGGCAGTGTTCTATTGTGAGTGGAGGTTGTAAAGGTATTGCAACTATCGATAAAACTACTTTGGAATATAGCTATGTTGGAGATGATCTAGGACAATTCGCTTCGTTTGTAAAAGATACTTTAAGTAAAAGTATTAAGTTAGGAAAAGAATTGCCAGATAAGTTTTCGTATGACTTTGGATAAGTTGTGGAATATCTTATATAGGAGAATCAAGATATATTATGGCGATATTTGATGATTTACGAGCATTGTATGACAATGGTTGGGACGCTTCTTTTGATTATAAGGGTCAAGTATGTGGTATTTTTCCTAATTCTGTTTATGACATTGTAGTCGTACTTGGAGATAATGAATATAAAGTGGTATCTTTTGATGAGTTAATTTCTTTACAGATTGAAGGGAAAACTTTGCTGGAAATCATGAGTGAGGTGGAAGTGCAATATGGTTGAAGGACACTAGAGAAAAGATAGACAATAAATTCAGATGCACAGATTGAAAGTTGAGAAAAAAGTGATATAATGAAGACATAAAGGATAGAGGTTGAGAATCTGTCACCAACGCGCCACTTATAGTGGGTCGAGAAATGCAGGAGCCCCGACAGTCCTGCCTATCCTTGCAACTAAATCAGCCCTTAGCTACGAATCTAAGGGCTTTTTGCTTTGTCTTAAAATGCTGTAGAGAGATTTGCTAGTAAGATTATTTGCGTATCTAAGTCTATCTATTCCAAGAATGACGCGATGTTGATGATATAAATCTGGTGTGATATAATATTTTGGCCCCCTCAATTTAATGAAGGGAGGTGTTGCCGATGTTAGAAATTATCATCACAATTTTTCTAGCACCCTTAGTAGTCAATATTTTGACAACCTTGTTTGAGAAATGGCTTAACTCACGCAAGAAATAACCTTTAAGGGGCAATAAGCCAAAAAAACCTCAACGCGGGAACGTTGGGGCTTTTTGTTGCCTTGTTAGACAATTATCATCACTATAATCCAATTCTAACACAACCCCTCCGATATTTCAAGCTTTTGTTTTGATATTCATCAGAGTGTGTTTGTGGTTTGAGTCCGCTTCACTGAAATTAGCACACGCGCTACCAAGTTCCATTCTACAGCAAAGAAATCAACTCTTTTCTAGGGGATTTCCGCCCTCATTTTTGTCTTTTGTGCTAAAATAGACTTATAAATTGAAAATAAGGAATGTTTATGAAATCAGGTAATGGTTTTTGGAAAGGCTGTCTCTATTTTTGGGGCTTCTTGTTCTTATTGGGCCTTTTGGTTCAATATGCTCTCCCACTTGCGGCTTGTGTCCTGCTAGGCTATGGTGGTTATCGTCTCTATAAACGTTGGCGCTATCCTCTTTTACAGGATGCTTCGCTCGACGATCGGATTGAGCTTTTAAAAGCTCGAATTCGTCAGGCGGACAAAGATATTCAGCAGTTAGAGGGAATCTTGGTAGAAAAAGGTTCAGAGTCCTATAAGAGTCTGGCCAATCAAGTATTAATCGAACTGCGGGAAATCCATCAGGAGGCGGATCGTCTCAAGTCCTATATCGATGATGATGTCTATAATCGTATTGATAAAAAGGTTCGTACAGTAAGGGCAAACATCGATGTTCAGCTAGAACGTTTGGATAGAGAAAGTCAGGTAGATCTTGAAAATGCGGAGCCAGAGGAATTAGCTCCAGAATTGTCCCAGACCTTGGCCAATATTGCTATTGACCATCAGGCTATTTTAGACAAGATTGCTACCTCTGCCGAAGGGGATAAGGAAGAATTGACGGCCATTCATAGTTTGAAGATGGAGAAATTCCAAACGATTTTAGAAGGCTATTTGAAGATTAAGGCAAATCCTAAAAACTATAATCGGGCAGAAGAACGCTTAGAGCAAGCTAAAGTAGCTATCGAACAATTTGACCTTGAACTGGACCAAGTCTTGAGAGAACTCAATGAAATAGATATGCGTGATTTTGATATCAGTCTGCGTATCCTAGAAAAAGATCGTAAATAATAGGTTAGAAACAAAGGAGTAACCATGACAGAATTTAATTTTGATATTGACCAGATTGCCAATAATACGGTAGCTAATGTGGATAAAACAACCCAAATCATCGAGACCAATACTGGCTCAGACAAGACCTTGACCTTCCTTGAAAAGTTGAGCCCTGAGCAGCAAGAAGGAATCAAGGCGCACGTGCCCCAATTGGTAGACCAGTTTGTCACAAATCAAAATGCTCTTTTAGATTTTGGACAATCTGCTGTAGAAGGTGTGAACAATACGGTCAATCGTATCTTGTCAGAACAAAAGAAACTGCAGATTCCCCAAGTGGATGATCTTCTCAAGAATACCAACCGTGAGTTGCAAGGCTTTGTAGTCAAATACAAGAACGCTGAAATTGCTGAGTTAGAAGAAAAGCCAAACTTTTTGCAACGATTGTTTAACAAGAGCAAGAATACCCTACAGGAATTTTACTTTGATTCAAAAACAGTGGAGCAAAAGCTCGATGGCATGGCTGCCGCAGTGGTCAAGCAAGAAGATGTGCTAGCTCGAAATATTGTCTCTGCTGAGATGTTGATTGAGGACAATACCAAATCCATTGAAAATTTAGTGGGAGTAATTTCCTTTATCGAAGCCAGCCAGACAGAAGCTGGTAATCGCGCTGCCGAACTGAAGGCCCAAGCTGACCAACTTGATACAAGTACGGTAGAATACCAAACCAAGTCACAAGAATTGGCCCGCATGGCTGAAGTGGTCAATACCCTCGAACAACAGCACACTGAGTATGTCAGCCGTCTCTATGTTGCCTGGGCAACAACACCTCAGATGCGCAATCTTGTGAAGGTGTCATCTGATATGCGCCAAAAATTGGGCATGCTTCGTCGCAATACGATTCCAACAATGAAGCTTTCTATTGCCCAACTTGGTATTTTGCAACAATCCATGAAATCAGGTGTAGTGGCAGATGCCATTGTCAATGCCAATAATGCTGCCCTTCAGATGCTAGCTGAAACCAGCAAGGAAGTGATTCCGCAGATGGAGAGAATTGCCCAAAGCCCGACAGTCGCTGTCGAATCTGTTACCAAACTGGCTGAAAGTCTGGTTGCACAAAACCAAGGTATCGTTGCTGCCATTGAATTGGGCCGTCAGAAACGTGCCCAACTAGAAACAACCATTGTCAAGTCCGCAGAAATGATCAACGATTCTGTCAAGCTACGCGATGAGAAAATCGTCCAAGCCCTTCTAGACCAAGGCAAGGCCACCCAGAAAGAAGTACAAGAATAATACACAAGTCCCCTGTAATGTAAATTTGCAGGGGATTTTGGATTTTTCCATATATCCGAACATCTAATTTATTTCACAAAAAATTTAGTCAAAAATGTAGTCATTCGATTGATTTTTATTGCAATGTACCGAAATTAACAAAAAGAAAAAACGCTTGAATTAGCGTTTTTCTTCTGTATTGATTCGTATTGAATGCTTACTTAACTTCGGTGAACACAACGTGTTTGCGAAGTTTTGGTGAGTATTTCTTCAATTGAAGACGGTCTGGAGTGTTACGTTTGTTTTTAGAAGTAAGGTACAAGCGTTCACCAGATTCTTTGTGTTCAAGTGTGATATTTACGCGCATGGTATCTCCCTTCTATTATTCAGCTGATGCAGCTTTAGCGATTTTACGTCCTTTGTAGTATCCTTTAAGTGATACGCGGTGAGAACGTGAGTAATCTCCAGTAGTTTCGTCAAAGTTTACAGATGGAGCTGTTACTTTGTAGTGTGTACGACGTTTGTTTTTCTTCGCTTTTGAAGTGCGACGTGCAGGTACTGCCATTTTGATTTCTCCTTTAGGTATTTATATTCGATTCAATCTACTGATTTTCATCAACCATACTAGAATAACACATTTTTTTTGTAAAGTAAAGTTACTTGACAAAAAAAGATGAAAAAATTAGAAGGTCATTCCCTAAAATAATCGAAATTTTCTGAAAATTCAAGAATTTTCTTCTGTTCATTGCCTTTAAAATGTGCTATAATAGTAAAAACTGAAATGGGAGGGAACAAATGACTGAATTAGATAAACGTCACCGCAGTAGCATTTATGACAGCATGGTTAAATCACCAAACCGTGCCATGCTTCGTGCGACTGGTATGACAGATAAGGACTTTGAAACACCGATTGTGGGAGTGATTTCGACTTGGGCGGAAAATACACCATGTAACATTCACTTGCATGATTTCGGGAAATTAGCTAAAGAAGGTGTCAAATCTGCAGGTGCTTGGCCTGTACAGTTTGGAACCATTACCGTAGCGGACGGGATTGCCATGGGAACGCCTGGTATGCGTTTCTCTCTAACATCTCGTGATATCATTGCGGACTCTATCGAGGCGGCGATGGGTGGTCACAACGTCGATGCCTTCGTTGCTATCGGTGGCTGCGACAAGAACATGCCTGGTTCTATGATTGCTATTGCCAACATGGATATTCCAGCTATTTTCGCCTATGGTGGTACTATTGCACCGGGAAATCTTGATGGCAAAGATATTGACTTGGTTTCTGTCTTTGAAGGTATCGGAAAATGGAACCACGGTGATATGACAGCTGAGGACGTGAAACGTCTCGAATGTAATGCCTGCCCTGGCCCTGGTGGCTGTGGTGGTATGTATACAGCTAATACCATGGCGACTGCTATCGAAGTTCTCGGTATGAGTTTGCCAGGATCTTCATCTCACCCAGCTGAATCAGCTGACAAGAAAGAAGATATCGAAGCAGCAGGACGTGCTGTTGTTAAGATGCTGGAGCTTGGTCTCAAACCATCAGATATCTTGACTCGTGAAGCCTTTGAAGATGCCATCACTGTAACTATGGCTCTCGGTGGTTCTACAAATGCCACTCTTCACTTGCTTGCCATTGCCCATGCGGCTAATGTTGATTTGTCCCTTGAGGACTTCAATACGATCCAAGAACGTGTGCCTCACTTGGCCGACTTGAAACCATCTGGTCAGTATGTCTTCCAAGACCTTTACGAAGTCGGTGGTGTCCCTGCGGTTATGAAATATCTCTTGGCAAATGGTTTTCTTCATGGCGACCGTATCACATGTACTGGTAAGACAGTCGCTGAAAACTTGGCTGACTTTGCAGACCTTACACCAGGCCAAAAAGTCATTATGCCACTTGAAAATCCAAAACGTGCAGACGGTCCGCTTATCATCTTGAACGGGAACCTTGCCCCTGATGGTGCGGTTGCTAAGGTATCAGGTGTTAAAGTTCGTCGTCACGTTGGACCAGCTAAGGTCTTTGACTCAGAAGAAGATGCTATTCAGGCCGTTCTGACAGATGAAATCGTTGATGGCGATGTAGTCGTTGTCCGTTTTGTTGGACCTAAGGGTGGTCCTGGTATGCCTGAAATGCTGTCACTTTCATCTATGATCGTTGGTAAAGGTCAAGGAGACAAGGTTGCCCTCTTGACGGATGGACGCTTCTCTGGTGGTACTTATGGTCTGGTTGTCGGACATATCGCTCCTGAAGCTCAGGATGGTGGACCGATTGCTTACCTCCGTACAGGTGATATCGTTACGGTTGACCAAGATACCAAAGAAATTTCCATGGCCGTATCCGAAGAAGAACTTGAAAAACGCAAGGCAGAAACAACCTTGCCACCACTTTACAGCCGTGGTGTCCTCGGTAAATATGCCCATATCGTATCCTCTGCTTCACGCGGAGCCGTGACAGACTTCTGGAATATGGACAAGTCAGGTAAAAAATAAACAAGAAAAGCAAGCCATTTTCGGCTTGCTTCTTTTCATCTTCAAAAGTGATTTGCCTGCTTATACTCAATAAAAATCAAAGAGCAAACTAGAAAGCTAGGCGCAGGCAGTACTTGAGTACGACAAGCCGACGCTGACGTGGTTTGAATTTGATTTTTGAAGAGTATTAACGAGGTGGCAGTCCAAGGGCAATGCGGCCGTAGCGACTGATTCGTGTGATCTTCCAAGCAGGTGACCAGGTAACTTCAACCTTGACATCTTCGATACCCTCGATTTGTTTCAGACCTGCGACGATTTCGATAGGCAGGCTTTCGGCGCAATCGCAGGCAGTGTCGGTGAAGGTCATGACAATCTTGCAGAGACCTGTTTCATCTAGACTGATTTCATAAATCAGCCCTAGATTGTAAACATCCAATTCCACATCTGTATCAAAAACCTTCTCTAGTTTTTCGATAATTTGATCTTGTAAGGCCAAAGCTCGGTCATTGATTTTGATATCGTCTCTCATAACAGTCCCTCCACGTGACAAATATCCTCTATTTTCTCATAATTCTGACAATTTGGCAAGTTTTTGATGAATTTTCTGAAAAATATGATAAAATGAAGAAAATACTCAATTAAGGGGAAGTCTATGGAGCAGATTGGAAAAGTCTTTAGACAATTACGAGAGTCAAGAAATATCTCGCTGAGACAAGCAACTGGGGGACAATTTTCGCCGTCCATGTTGTCCCGATTTGAAACAGGTCAGAGTGAGCTTTCGGTGGAAAAGTTTCTATTTGCCCTAGAAAATATATCTGCTAGTGTGGAGGAAATCCTCTTTCTGGCGAGAGGTTTTCAGTATGATACAGATTCTGAGTTGAGAAAAGAAATCATAGATGTCTTGGATCCAAAGAATATAGCTCCGCTTGAGGACTTGTATCGCAGGGAGTATCAAAAGCATGCCCATTCTCAAAATAAACAGAAACATATTCTAAATGCCATTATTATCAAGTCTTATATGAAGAGCATGGATGAAAGGGTAGAGTTAACAGCAGAGGAAGGGAAAGTCCTTCATGATTATTTGTTTTCTACCGAGATTTGGGGAATCTATGAACTCAATTTATTTTCAGTCAGTTCACCATTTCTATCTGTTTCTCTTTTTACTAGATATGTACGAGAAATGGTACGTAAATCTGATTTTCTAATGGAAATGTCTGGTAATCGAAATCTGTTTCACACTATACTATTGAATGGCTTTTTAGCCAGCATTGAGTGTGAAGAATTTACCAATGCCTCTTATTTTAAACGTGTTATCGAAGAGCATTTCTACAATGAAAATGAAACCTATTTCCGAATTGTCTATTTGTGGGCGGAAGGTCTCCTTGATAGCAAGCAAGGTAGAGTCAAGGAAGGTCAGAAAAAGATGGAAGATGCTGTCCGTATTTTTGAGATGCTTGGCTGTAATAAATCTGCCGAATACTATAGAAATACGACCGATTGTTGAATATCTGCAAACTAAGAAAATCATTTGAAATTTTAAGCGATAGAATTGTTGACCTCTCTCGTGTCACTGGAGAAATTCTATCGTCTCTTTTTACTTATTTTTTTGTTGCATATATTCAAAAGTTTTTCCTCTAAAATTTCTAAGTGCTATACTATAGTCATACTTCACATAAAACTTATACTCTTCGAAAATCAAATTCAAACCACGTCAGCTTCACCTTGCCGTACTCAAGTACAGCCTTCGGCTAGCTTCCTAGTTTGCTCTTTGATTTTCATTGAGTATTCGAACAAGAAGGGAGATTATCTATGAAACTATTGTTTAGAAATCAAGCTTATCGACTCTTGACTTTGTCACGTTTCTTCAATGCTTTTGGTGCTTCAATTTTCAATCTGGTCTTTATCGTTTATGCATCGACCTTGCAACAAGCCTCTTTTGCTGTTGCTATGGCGAATATTGTCATGATTCTTCCGACTCTCTTTACAGTTTTTGTAGGGATTCGGGCAGATTACACGAGGGATAAGGTCAAATGGATGGTCTATAGCGGTTTGTTTCAGGCGGTTTTATTTTTTCTAGCAGCCCTAGTTGTTCAGCAAGCTAGTCTCTTTGCCTTTTCTAGCCTATGTTTAATCAATGTCATTAGTGATGTCATCAGTGATTTTGCAGGTGGCTTGCGCATGCCTCTCATTAAGGAAAAAGTAGCTGAAGATGATCTGATGGAGGCTTACTCTTTTTCACAGTTCATCACCTATATTTCAGCTATTGGTGGTCAAGCTTTTGGAGTCTGGCTCTTAGGTCTATCGGTCAACAATTTTTCCCTCGTTGCGGGAATCAATGCCTGTTTCTTCCTAGTATCAGCCGTCATCCTCTTTTTAGGAAAAAGCAAATTAAGCCTGTCAATGTCATCTGCTGATGGTGAAATTCTAAAAAATGAGAAGCTTCCGATCAAAGAGCAGTTCCTAACGATTTATCGAAATTTACGTCTCGTTTTTCTTAAAGGTGGACAGAAAAACTTTGGATTCATGATCTTTGCTGTCTTGCTTATCAATGCCTTGGGTGGCGCTTTAGGAAGCATCTATAACATCTTCTTTTTGAGCCATTCTCTTTTGGACTTTTCTTACACAGAGGCGTTATTTATCAGTCAAGTCGGTGCTTTAGTAGCAGTCATCATCAGTAGCCTTACGGGCAATGATTATTTTGGGAAGCAGTCCCTGCCTAGATTGATGATGTGGGCTACCGTAGGGCTCACTCTAATTGGTCTGGCTAACGTATTCAATCAAGTTGTGCTTGGTTTGCTATTTCTCTTTTTAACTCTGTATGTGTCTGCTAAAGTTCAACCAAAGATTAGTGCCATGCTCATGAAAAATCTAGCTCCAGAGGTTCTAGCTCGTACCAGTAATTTTTTAGGTTTATTGTTTACCTTATCCATACCTGTGGGAACAGCTTGTTTTTCACTTATAGCTGTATGGAATATACAGTTGACTTGGATGCTGTTTGTTGGTCTCTCCTTGCTAGCTATTCTTTTGACAGTTATTAATCTCAAAAATGATATCTAAATCCTAATTTTTTTCTCACTGTTTTAATCCCCCTATTTATGGTAAAATAAGACTATTAAGTTTAAAGAGGATTCCCTATGAAATTACAAAAACCAAAAGGAACGCAGGATATCTTGCCTGCTGAATCTGCCAAGTGGCAGTACGTTGAGGGCTTTGCCCGTGAAATTTTCAAGCGCTATAACTATGCAGAAGTGCGCACACCTATTTTTGAGCATTACGAGGTCATCAGTCGCTCTGTCGGAGATACAACGGATATCGTAACCAAGGAAATGTACGATTTTTATGACAAGGGTGACCGCCATATTACCCTCCGTCCAGAAGGAACTGCGCCCGTTGTCCGTTCCTATGTGGAAAATAAACTCTTCGCACCAGAAGTGCAAAAGCCAAGTAAGTTCTACTACATGGGCCCTATGTTCCGCTATGAGCGTCCACAGGCAGGGCGTTTACGCCAATTCCACCAGATTGGTGTTGAGTGTTTTGGCTCTAGCAATCCAGCTACCGATGTGGAGACCATCGCTATGGCAGCTCATTTCTTGAAAGAAATCGGTATCCAAGGTGTCAAATTGCACCTCAACACTCTTGGAAATCCTGAGAGCCGTGCGGCCTACCGTCAAGCCTTGATTGACTATTTGACACCGCTCAAGGAGACCTTGTCTAAGGATAGCCAACGTCGTTTGGAGGAAAATCCTCTCCGTGTCTTGGACTCTAAGGAAAAAGAAGACAAGGTAGCAGTAGAGAATGCACCGTCTATCTTGGACTTCCTTGATGAAGAAAGTCAAGCTCATTTTGATGCTGTGCGTCAGATGTTGGAAAATCTTGGAGTAGACTATATTATCGATACCAATATGGTGCGTGGTCTGGACTACTACAATCACACTATTTTCGAGTTTATCACTGAGATTGAGGGCAATGACCTGACAGTCTGTGCGGGTGGCCGTTACGATGGTTTGGTTTCTTATTTTGGAGGCCCTGAAACTGCTGGATTTGGTTTTGGACTTGGTGTAGAGCGCCTACTTCTCATTCTTGAAAAGCAAGGTGTGGCCCTCCCTATCGAAAACGCCCTAGATGTCTATATCGCAGTTTTGGGCGAAGGAGCAAATGTCAAGGCTTTGGAATTGGTACAGGCTCTTCGCCAACAAGGTTTCAAAGCAGAGCGTGATTACCTCAACCGTAAACTCAAAGCTCAGTTCAAGTCAGCCGATGTCTTTGCGGCTAAGACTCTCATCACTCTAGGAGAGAGTGAAGTCGAAAGCGGACAAGTGACAGTCAAGAATAATCAAACCCGAGAAGAAGTCCAAGTGTCACTTGATGCTATCAATCAAAATTTCTCAGAAATCTTTGAAAAATTAGGCTTTTAATAGTAGAAAAACTGGTCAGGATCTTATTCCTGACCTTTTTCTTTTACAAAATGACAAAAATAATAAACTTTTTGACAAATATGCTTGTCAAAAAGAAAAAGATGTGTTACAATGTAAGCAAGTTAAGAGAAAAGGAGAAAGGAGCTATGATGTGGGTAGTAGTATTTATACTATTTATGATTTTCTTTTATTCTAATGATTCTAAAAAAATCAAGAAACTAGAGAATAAAATCAAAAAGCTTGAGCGAAAAGAGAAAGGAAACGCAGAAATGTCGAGATTATTACAAGAAATGATTGGAAAGAAACCAATTATAACAGGAGCGTATATTGGGCCAGATAACTGGGAAGTTGTGGATGTCGATGAGGAATGGGTCAAACTACGTAGTGTTGATAAAAAGGGGAAAGAAAAAGTCAAGTTGCAACGTATTGAGGATATCCAAACCGTTGAATTTGATGGAGAGTAGGTGTGTAACATGCAACTAAAAAATCGTTTAAAAGAGCTTCGGGCTCGCGATGGTCTCAATCAAACCGAACTGGCCAAGCTAGCAGAAGTTTCCAGACAGACCATTAGCCTATTAGAACGGGACGAATACACCCCGTCCATTGTGATCGCCTTGAAAATATCTCAGATTTTCAATGAAACAGTCGAATCGGTATTTCGCTTGGAGGAGGATGAGTGATGAACATGTATAAAGTAATCTATTATGTAGTTGCTATAGCTCTATTAGTTAGCGTGTGTCTACTAATTGGAACAAATCTAGGATGGTTTGATCTCTATTACAGCGACCAATTTATTTGGGCCTACTTTGCTCTTATCCCAGTCGTTGACTGGATTGAAAAGAAAGCAAACAATCTAGCAAGTGAAAAAGGAGAATGAATATGGAAAAGAAAAGGAAACGTGGATTGTTGTTTTTAATGTCTGTTGTCTTGGGAGGTTTCTTGGGCGGTTTTGTAGGGATGTTTAAGGCTGCTACCGAATCCCACGAAATTATGTTAGATGTAAAAGTCTTGATACCATGGATATCAGCTATTTGTTTAGTGTTAGGTTTCATTAGCATTTTTTTGACATTCAATTTCTTAAAGAAAAGCAGAAAATTTCACTCCTTGTATCAAGAGGAAATGGATGATGATCTGAATGAAACCTATTATGTGCAGATGTATCGGAATCTCGAGTTTGGAACTATTGCTTTTAATAGTGCAAGCGTAGCGATTTTATTGGCTCTCTTCATTTCAGGAAGTGAAGTAATTGTACTCGATATAAGCCATATAACCTTATCCCTTTCCTTTTTGGGATTAGTGTTAGTTTTAAATGCTCAAAAATATCTTTTTAAGACCATTGCGATTGTTCGTCAGTTTGATTTGGCATTTTTCTCTACACCAAAGGATATCTTGGACCATTTCGATTCTTATGATGAAGGGGAGCGCAAGGCTAATTTGGAACAGAGTTTTCGGATTTTATTCCAATTAAATAAGTATGTCTTGCCAGGTCTCTACGTTCTGATTGATATCTTTTCTTTATTGACAGGAGAGATTCAGTTACTAGCCTTCTTGCTTGTTGGAGCAATCCATGTTTATATCAATGTGATGCAGTTACCTATGGTAAAACGTTATTTCAAATAAAGGAGTTTCTATGATTCGTGTTGAAAATGTAAGCAAAAGTTTTGGGAGCAAAAAGGCTCTTAATCAGATTTCTTTTGAGATTAAGGAGGGTGAAATCTTTGGTTTTCTTGGCCCTTCTGGCTCAGGTAAAACAACCATGATTAACGTCTTAACAGGTCAGTTGGCTGCAGATCAAGGTAACACAATTTTGTTAGGTAAGAATTCTCAAGATTTAACCTCAAATGATTTGGAACAAATTGGTATTGTTAGTGATGGCAGTGGTTTTTATGAAAAGATGAGTCTTTATAAAAATCTTCTCATCTATGCTAAGTTATATGGTCTCAAGTCAGATAGAGTAAATCAGGTGCTCCAACAGGTTGGATTGGCAGATGCTAAAGACATCATCGCAGAAAAACTATCTACAGGAATGAAACAACGAATGTTCTTGGCTCGTGCCCTTCTGAATGCTCCTAAGATTCTCTTTCTAGATGAGCCAACTAGTGGCTTAGACCCTACAACATCTAAGATGATTCATACCCTACTTCAAGAATTAAAGCAGGCGGGGACAACTATCTTTCTGACCACGCATGATATGAATGAAGCAACTCTGCTTTGTGATCGCTTATCTCTTTTGAATAAGGGGAATTTAATAGAGTATGGAAGTCCGCAAGATATCATCCAGAAGTACCATGTGGATAAGAAAGTACGTGTGGTTTATAATGATGGACGAGAACAGATCGTTCCATTTGAAGAATTACCACAATTAGACACGACAGATTTGATGGTGGTTCACTCTTGTGAGCCGACACTAGAAGAAATCTTTATCAGATTGACAGGAGAAAAGTTAGATGTTTAGAAAATTAAATGCCCTACTATGGTTAAGAGTGCAAGTTCTTATTAGCAATTCAACTTTGTTAGCGACTTTATTGATGCCTTTTGGTATTGCTGTTTTCTATAATGAATTTTTAAATAAGAATGGACAATTGAGCCTATTTTTACTATCTTCTAGCTTGACGATGGTCTTGAGCATGGGAAGTGGTTATATGGTATCGATTATGATGGCAGAAGATAAGGAAAAACGAAATCTTAAATCACTCATCCTAAGTGGTGTGACAGCAACAGAATATACTTTCAGTATGCTTGTTCTCCCTATTCTGATAATGTTACTTGCTATGATTGTACTTCCCATCTATCTTAGAGTAGATGTATCTGGTTATTTATTTGCTTACGTTATCTATTTGCTCCTAGCAACTATTAGTATTATTTTTCTCAACCTTCTAATCGGTGCGGTGTCAGATACTCAATCTAAAGCGCAAGTTTATAGTATCTTCCCTATGTTAATTGTCTCTTTTTTACCTATAATTGCTCTTCAAAATGATACGGCTCAGAAAGTGTTAGATTACTCGTTCGTCGGTCCTATTGTAAATCTTTTAAATCAAAAGGGTGGAGAAATATCCTTTTCTAATATCGGCATGTTACTTGCCTGGGTACTTGTGTTAGGAATAGCGAACCTCTTTGTATTGAAAAATAGCTATAAAGCAAGATAGGAGATTTATATGAAACTACTTAAAAACCTTGGCTGGTTTCTTCTAGCCATTCTATCCTTTTACTTTATCTATGGTCTGGTTCAGAGCATGGCGCTGTCAGCTCTTGGACTAGGGGCTTCAATCTTTGGAGTCTTACCACTTTATGTCGTCCTGTCAGGGGCCTATGTTTATGGAGTTTACAGATGGTATCAGACAGAAAAGGTTAGCATCCAGACGACAGCTTTTAATCGTTATATCTGGTTGCCAACCCTGGTTTTGCTAGTGGCGATTACAGCCCAGTTCTTTTTGCCAGAAGATCCGTCGGTCAATCAACAAATCGTATCACAATTGACAGTTGCTCAGCCTGTCTTTGGTTTCTTTATGGTGGTAGTCTTTGCTCCTCTGACGGAAGAACTCATCTTTAGAGGGATGCTGGCGCGCTATCTCTTTCCTGAGCAGAACAACAGCAAACAGACAGCTCTGTTTCTCCTCGTATCGAGTGTGCTTTTTGCCTTGATTCATTTTCCAGGGACTTTGCAACAGTTTTTAGTTTATGCTAGTCTGGGATTGAGTTTGGGTCTGGCTTATGTGAGTCGAAAAGGTCTTCTTTACAGCATTTCTCTCCACGCTTTGAATAATTTAGTCGGCTTTTTGATGATACTCATGCTATAATAGAGTCAGGAGGTCACATGAAACGAGTAATTTTATTAGCAGTGATTCAAGCAGTCGTTCTATTTTTCATTATCGGAGCGCTAGCTTATGCCTTTAAGGGAGATTTCTTCTACAACTATCTAGCAGTTGTCTTTGCCCCTATTGCAGGTGTCTTGCGCTTTGGGACAGCTTACACAACGGAAATTGTCTTGCCTCGAAAGGCAGCCGAAATTGCTGAAAAGCGTAAAGCAGGCAAAAATTCAAAATAAAAGAGTCCGGTGAACTTCATCGGATTTTTGTATTGGTGTTAATTTTTAGAGTCTTCACTTGATTTTTAAAGACTGGCAAACTTTTCTGATGATTTTCATGAAGAGCCTGCGCTTTTATGGTAAAATAGTAACAGAATAAAAGAGGAGAGAAAACATGAAACGTAGTATGTATGCTGGTCGTGTTCGTGAGGAACATATCGGACAAGAAATTACCTTGAAAGGATGGGTTGGGCGTCGTCGTGACCTAGGTGGTTTGATCTTTATCGACCTTCGTGACCGTGAAGGGATCATGCAGTTGGTTATCAACCCTGAAAAAGTATCTGCAGAGGTTATGGCAACAGCTGAAAGCCTTCGTAGCGAATTTGTTATCGAGGTGACTGGACAGGTCGCTGCGCGTGAGCAAGCCAATGATAAGTTGCCAACTGGTGCAGTTGAGTTAAACGTGACAGCTCTGACAGTGCTTAATACAGCTAAGACAACCCCATTTGAGATTAAGAATGGCATTGAGGCCAATGACGATACACGTTTGCGTTACCGTTACCTTGACCTTCGTCGTCCAGAAATGTTGGAAAATCTTAAACTTCGTGCTAAAGTGACCCACTCTATCCGCAACTACTTGGATGAGTTGGAGTTTATCGACGTGGAGACACCATTCCTTTCTAAGTCAACGCCTGAAGGGGCGCGTGACTACTTGGTGCCATCTCGTGTTAATAAAGGGCATTTTTACGCTCTTCCTCAAAGTCCACAAATCACGAAACAGCTCTTGATGAATGCTGGTTTTGACCGTTACTATCAAATCGTTAAATGTTTCCGTGACGAGGACTTGCGTGGAGACCGTCAGCCTGAATTTACTCAGGTCGACTTAGAAACGTCCTTCCTTACTGAGCAAGAAATCCAAGATATCACAGAAGGTTTAATTGCGCGCGTGATGAAGGAAACAAAAGGAATTGAGGTAACTCTTCCTTTCCCACGTATGAAGTATGATGACGCTATGGCGCTTTACGGTTCTGATAAACCTGATACTCGTTTTGACATGTTGCTTCAAGACTTGACAGAAGTGGTCAAAGGTGTTGACTTTAAAGTCTTTTCAGAAGCACCTGCTGTAAAAGCAATTGTAGTCAAAGGCGCTGCGGACAACTATTCACGTAAAGACATCGACAAGATGACTGAAGTAGCCAAACAATATGGTGCCAAAGGTCTTGCTTGGGTCAAGGTTGTTGATGGAGAATTAAACGGACCAGTTGCTAAGTTCTTGACGGACATCCAAGCAGAATTGACAACAGTGCTTGCTCTTGAAGATAAGGACCTCGTTCTCTTTGTGGCGGATACGCTTGAAGTGGCCAATGCAACTCTTGGTGCCCTTCGTGGACGTATTGCCAAAGAGCTTGGCTTGATTGATAACGATAAATTCAACTTCCTTTGGGTGGTTGACTGGCCAATGTTTGAATGGTCTGAAGAAGAAGGTCGCTACATGAGCGCCCACCATCCATTTACTCTTCCACAGGAAGAAACAGCTCACGAATTAGAAGGTGATTTGGCTAAGGTTCGAGCCATTGCCTACGATATCGTTTTGAATGGTTATGAGCTTGGTGGTGGTAGTCTTCGTATCAACCAAAAAGACCTTCAAGAACGCATGTTCAAGGCTCTTGGTTTCTCAGCTGAAGAAGCAAATGACCAGTTTGGCTTCCTTCTTGAAGCCATGGACTATGGTTTCCCACCACACGGTGGTTTGGCTATCGGGCTTGACCGATTTGTTATGTTGCTTGCTGGAGAAGAAAATATTCGTGAAGTCATTGCCTTTCCTAAGAACAACAAGGCAAGTGACCCAATGACACAAGCTCCATCAACAGTAGCTCTCAAACAACTAGAGGAACTCAGCTTACAAGTAGAAGAAGATGAAACAAGCAAAACGAATTAAGCGGTGGCGCTATTATCTGCGCCGCTTTGCTTATCAGATAAAAATCTTACGAGTTTTACAAAGTATCTCTCGGGAAAAATATGATGAGAAAGTATCGGCTTCTCTGGTTTATGGCTTTCTGTCAGCAGTAGCAGTCAATTTCTTTTTTCAACCAGGGCACGTTTACTCCAGTGGTGCGACAGGTCTGGCACAGATTATCTCTGCCTTGAGTAATCACTGGTTTGGTTTTTACATTCCGATATCGCTAACCTTTTATGCTATCAATTTTCCGTTGATGATTTTGGCTTGGTATCAGATTGGGCATAAGTTTACAATCTTTACCTTTATCACAGTATCCATGAGTTCCCTCTTTATCCAGATTGTACCAGTTGTGACCTTGACAGAGGATCCCATTATCAATGCCCTTTTTGGGGGTGTTGTCATGGGCTTGGGGATTGGTTTTGCTCTTCGAAACAATATCTCCAGTGGTGGGACGGATATCGTCAGCCTGACCATTCGCAAGAAAACAGGTAAGAATGTTGGTAGTATTTCGTTCTTGGTCAATGGGACCATCATGCTGATAGCAGGCTTGACCTTTGGTTGGAAATACGCTCTCTACTCTATGATTACCATCTTTGTCTCTAGCCGTGTGACAGACGCTGTCTTTACCAAGCAAAAACGCATGCAGGCCATGATTGTGACCAATCATCCAGACAAGGTAATTGAAAAAATCCATAAAAAATTGCACCGCGGAGCAACCATGATCCATGATGCAGAAGGAACCTATAATCACGAAAGAAAGGCAGTTTTAATCACTGTCATTACACGTGCAGAGTTTAATGAATTTAAACAGATTATGAAACAGGTGGATCCAACCGCCTTTGTCTCTGTATCTGAGAATGTTCATATTCTGGGACGATTCGTTGAAACAGAAAATTAGTAACTAAAAAACCAGCGCGAGCTGGTTTTTATTTTTCGATAATTTTATGGGCAATTAACTGACGATAACAAATTTGCTTATTGCTTTTAGCATCGTTGATAATCTGGAGGATAGTTTCAAGAGAAACACGACCAAGTTCTAAGCTATTGATATCGACATAGGCCGCCAAGTTGAGCTTGGGATTGACTGAGTCGAAACTGAGAACTGGGACATCCAGTTGGTGCTTGGCAATATAGTCACAGACCCCTTCGGCTAGGAGACTATCGGTTGTAATGATAGCATCAATCTGTGGATCATGCTGAAAGAGGAGTTTACTAAATTGATACCCTTTTTCTTCTAGAAATTCATTTGCAAAGTAGGTCAGATTGTCATCAAGAGGCAGTTTGTATTGCTTGAGGGCTGACTCATAGCCTGTTAAACGGTCTTGCGTTACGAAGAGTCGCTTAGTCCCTCCAATGAAGGCAATTCGTTTGCAGCCTTTTTTGATGAAATATTCGGTTGCATCAAAACCAGCTTGGACATTGTCGTTATCGACAAGAGGGATAAAGGGTGAAATAGATTTTCCTAGGATGAGGAAGGGGAACTGCTCATCAGCGACCAGTTTGACCAAGGGATCTTCCTCTTCGGCATAAAGGAAAATTAAACCATCCACACGTTTGCCGTAAACCATCTGTGAAATCGCTTTAAGGCGTTCTTTTTCATCTTTACCTGTGGCAATCTGAATAGCATAGTGGTTTTCAGAAGCAACTTGGGCGATACCACGGAGGACAGATGGGAAGAAAGGATTTTGATAGAAGGCGTCTGAGTCGTCAGGAAGGACCAAGCCGATAACTTGGGTATAACTACTTACCAAGCTACGAGCGTTGAGGTTGGGGTGGTAATTAAGCTCCTTCATAGCTTTGCGAACGCGTTTTTTTGTTTCGTCGCTAATGGTTGATTTGTTTTGAATAACACGGGTTACGGTTGAAGGTGAAACACCAGCAGCCTTGGCCACATCTTTAATCGTAACGGGCATAAAAATCTCCTATTTATGATAATCTGGATCACGGAAATGTGTCTTGT
>CAURTW010000015.1:0-27604 GCA_963527705.1 uncultured Streptococcus sp. | reverse complement strand
CCTTCAGTCATCTCAGAGAGGGATTTTTTTGAAGTCCAAGAAATGGATACCTTCTTTTCTGTAGCCAGTTCCTTGACTTTCTCAACATTCTTACCTCGAAGGTCTTCTTGGAGGTAGAGTTTGTTTCCAGTATTTGCAAGGAGGGCTTCGGTAACGGCGTGGACGCCATAGACAATATCATTTGTTTTCATGCATCTATTATAACACAAAACCCCGTCTTGCAACGGGATTTTCTTTATTCCAGAATCAGTAAACCATCTTTAACAGCAAATGGATCTTTTTCATTGATACGATCGTAAAACATGATTCCGTTTAGATGATCAATTTCATGTTGGACAACGATAGAGTTGTAACCTTTGAGCTTGATTCGGTGTTTTTCGCCATCCTTGTCAAAGTAATCAACAGTGACACGGGCATGACGGACAACATAGCCTGGAACGTTTCGGTCAACAGAAAGGCAACCTTCTCCTTCGCCAAGAGCAGCGTCCTGAACAGAGTGAGAGACAATTTTTGGATTGTACATAACAGCTTGCAAATCGTAGGCTTCCTGAGGAGTTTCACCTTCTTCTACAATATTTGGGACCAAAACGGCGATAATGCGTTTTGAGATATCCAGCTGGGGAGCGGCCAATCCAACTCCACCGCGGAGCCCCATCTTTTCAGCCATAACAGGATCTTGGGAATGTTTGAGGAATTGCATCATCTTTTCGCCAAGGATGATTTCCTGGTCAGACAGTGGGAAAGTGACCTCCTCAGCAACTGCGCGAAGAGTAGGGTTTCCCTCACGGATAATATCGTTCATATCAATTAAATGAGCAGCTTTTGTAATACGTTCTATAGCAGACATTTTCTCTCCTTTCATTACCTCTACATGATATCACAAAATGACAAGGATTGAAAGCATTACGGCATCGAGCTTTTATAGAAAATGCCTTGTAGGTTCTATTCAATTGTGAAAGAAATACTTATCTGTGATATAATAAAAGAAAAGGCTTGCATTAGAAAGTAGGGAGAATGAAGATGCAAAGAAGACAGGATAGACATAAACGTGGACCAGTTTTTCGTTTTATGAGGGGGTTTGTAAACTTTTTTAGGAGTTATCGCAAGTGGAGTAATAAGGGATTTGTGGCGATACTTTTGCTAGCAGTTGCTTTATCAATGGGCTTGGTCTTGTTGTTTGAAAGTTTCCAAGGAATCCCCTTAACCAGTCAAAAAAAGGATGCCATTTCTCAAGAAGCAAATAAGACGAATCAAAATGCTAAAGATCAGGAAGAGGAAAAAACTGCAAGAATTATGGCTAACGGGGACCTCCTCTATCATATTCCCATCTATCGTTCTGCTTTAAAAGAAGATGGAACCTATGATTTTCATGAAAATTTTGACTATGTGAAGCCATGGCTTAAGCAGGCAGATTTGATTATAGGTGATTTTGAAGGTACTGTGAACAAGGACCACTATTTGGCAGGTTATCCTCTCTTTAATGCACCTGGTGAAGTTATGGATGCCATCAAGGATGCCGGTTATCAAGTGCTAGACTTGGCGCATAACCATATCCTAGATTCACAAATAGAAGGTGTAGTCTCAACAGCAGATGCTATTGAGAAGGCAGGAATGACACCTATTGGAGTGTATACGCATGAGTCCCGTGATCAAGCTCCACTGGTTATCAAGGAAGTGAACGGTATCAAGGTTGCACTTTTGGCCTATTCTTATGGTTTTAATGGAATTGAGCAAAGTATTTCTCAAGAAGACTATAACCGCTATCTTTCAGATCTAAATGAAGACAAGATGAAGGCTGAAATTGAACGAGCAGAGAAGGAAGCAGATATCACCATTATCATGCCTCAGATGGGTGTGGAGTATCGCTTGGAACCAACTGAAGAACAAAAGGCTCTTTATCACAAGATGATTGATTGGGGAGCTGATATTATCTTTGGAGGGCACCCTCACGTAGTTGAACCATCTGAAACGGTTGAAAAAGATGGAGACAAGAAACTCATTATCTATTCAATGGGGAATTTCATTTCTAATCAACGAATTGAAACCATGCAAGATGAAGAGAATGCTAAGTGGACAGAGCGTGGTGTTCTCATGGATGTGACCATTAAGAAAAAAGCAGGTAAGACGACAATCGAAACTGCTAAAGCGCATCCTTCTTGGGTAAACCGTACACCGAAAGGAACCTATTCTCCAGAAGGTTATCCACTCTTCCTTTACCAAACCTATATCTTAGAAGATTTTATCGAGGGTGGTAGTCATCGTGACCAGTTAGATGAAGCGACTAAGGAACGAATTGATACAGCCTATAAAGAAATGAACGAACATGTAGGATTGAAGTGGGATTAGCTTGAACTCAGAGGGCATTAAATGACGATTAAAATAATTGCGACAGATATGGATGGGACCTTGCTGGATGCTAGAGGCCAGCTGGATCTCCCACGCTTGGAAAAGATTTTAGATCAGTTGGATCAAAGGGGTATTCGTTTTGTCATCGCGACGGGCAATGAGATTCACCGCATGAGGCAACTACTGGAGCACTTGGTGGATCGAGTGATTTTGGTTGTTGCCAATGGTGCTCGTATTTTTGAAAACAATGAACTGATTCAGGCTCAGACTTGGGATGATGCCATTGTCGATAAGGCTTTGGCTCATTTTAAGGGTCGAGCGTGTCAGGATCAGTTTGTTGTAACGTCTATGAAGGGTGGTTTCGTCAAAGAAGGTACGATTTTTACAGACCTTGAAAGTTTTATGACTCCAGAAATGATTGAAAAATTCTACCAACGGATGCAATTTGTGGACGAATTAACCTCTGACCTCTTTGGTGGTGTGCTCAAGATGAGTATGGTTGTTGGTGAGGAACGTTTGAGTTCGGTCTTGGAAGAAATCAATGACCTCTTTGATGGCCGTGTTCGTGCTGTATCGAGTGGCTATGGTTGCATTGATATCCTTCAAGCTGGAATTCATAAAGCATGGGGCTTGGAAGAATTACTCAAGCGCTGGGACTTGACTCCCCAACAAATCATGGCTTTTGGTGACAGTGAAAATGATGTTGAAATGCTTGAAATGGCTGGAATTGCCTATGCGATGGAAAATGCTGATGATAAAGCCAAAGCTGTGGCGACTGCTCTAGCGCCAGCCAACAGCAAAGGCGGAGTTTATCAAGTCTTGGAAAACTGGTTAGAAAAAGGAGAATGAAGTGGCAGTACAGTTATTAGAAAATTGGTTACTAAAGGAACAAGAAAAAATCCAAACCAAGTATCGTCACTTAAATCAAGTTTCTATTGTAGAACCAGACATTCTTTTTATTGGGGATTCCATTGTCGAATATTATCCTCTGCAGGAACTATTTGGGACTTCGAAGACGATTGTCAATCGAGGCATTCGAGGTTATCAGACAGGGCTGTTACTAGAGAATCTAGATGCGCATCTGTACGGTGGAGCAGTAGATAAAATTGTCCTTTTGATTGGGACAAATGATATCGGAAAAGATGTGCCTGTGAATGAGGCTCTCAATAACCTCGAAGCTATCATACAATCCATTGCTCGCGATTATCCATTGACTGAGATTAAATTGCTTTCTATTTTGCCAGTCAATGAGGGCGAGGAGTACAAGCAGACGGTCTATATCCGCATGAATGAAAAAATTCAGAACTGGAATCAAGCCTATCAAGAGCTTGCTTCTGCCTATATGCAGGTAGAATTTGTGCCAGTTTTTGATAGTTTGACAGACCAAGCAGGTCAACTCAAAAAAGATTATACAACTGATGGGTTGCACCTTAGTGTTGCTGGTTATCAGGTTTTGACAAAATCTTTGAAAGACTATCTTTTGTAGTTAATTGCTTTCCTTTTTGCATTTTTGAGTTAGATAAGGTATAATGGTTTTATTGTCTTTTGGGGTCGTTACGGATTCGACAGGCATTATGAGGCATATTTTGCGACTCGTGTGGCGACGTAAACGCTCAGTTAAATATAACTGCAAAAAATAACACTTCTTACGCTCTAGCTGCCTAAAAACCAGCAGGCGTGACCCGATTTGGATTGCTCGTGTTCAATGACAGGTCTTATTATTAGCGAGATACGATTGAGTCTTGTCTAGTGGCTTGATAAGAGATTGATAGACTCGCAGTTTCTAGGCTTGAGTTATGTGTCGAGGGACTGTTAAACTAATACATAACCTATGGTTGTAGACAAATATGTTGGCAGGTGTTTGGACGTGGGTTCGACTCCCACCGGCTCCATTATTAATTGGTGAAACGTTGTTAAATCAACGTTTTTTATTTTGAAGTTCTTTATAAAAACTAAAAAAATGAACTTAACGTTCAAAAATTAGACATAACAAATTAAAAAATATACCGACTTTTATCTCCCTGAATGATATAATGATTGTATATTGTGGGTTTATTGTAATGTTGTGTTTGATTTTCAAAAAGAACAATTATCTAGAAGAAGAGAATATATAACATAGTTTTGAAATGATTCTTGAATTTGAACATTGGGTATAATTGAGTACGATTTTAAAAATTTTTGAATATAGACTTAGATACTTTATCTTGGTTGATAGAGTATTTACTTTAAAATACAAGGGTAACAGGTAAAAAATTAAATAAACAAAAAATGATGTTTATTCGTGATGTTAGGTTTGATAAATCCAATCGTTCTAGTATTTTTATTTTTGGAGAATTACTCAAGAGGCTGAAGAGGACGGTTTGCTAAATCGTTAGGTCGGGTAACTGGCGCGGGGGTTCGAATCCCCCATTCTCCGTTAGATAAACCCAGTGTTTTTCTAAACAACTATCCTTGGAGGTAGTCTCCAAGAGTAAATTTTCATAAAGAGGTGAAACATGAAAAAGATCAAGTTACTAAGTATCTTAGCACTTTCGACGGTTGTCTTGGGTGCATGTTCTGTATTTTCTAATCAGTCATCTGAAGCTTCTTCTGATAACAAGGAGAATACGGAACAAGTTGAGAAGAAAGATGAAGCTGCAGAAGTTAAAGAAAAAGTTACAAAAGATGCTGAGATTCTCTTAGACTCAGTTCTTACTAGCGACTCTGCTCGATTTAAGAAGATTTATGGCGACACTTATGAAAAATGGACTGAGGCAGTATTTGCTGTACAAACAAGTGAAAAAATCAAAGAAGAAGGGCTTTCACCTGCATCTACCTATTCAGTACAATGGCACAAAGATTTCCCTGTAGAAACTCCAGAAGAAACCATTTCAGGTTTCTTGAAGATGAGACGTAGATTATATCAAGATATCGGTTCTTACACTGTTAAAGACGTGAAGGTTGATGAATCAGGAAATACAGCGACTGTTACTTTCAACTCTAAGAAGTTACACTCTAAGGGATTGGCTTCATCTACAAGGGAAGTTCTCACTACTCTTATTGGAGGTGTTGATAACCTAGGTAAATACAATCAAGCTGGTTCAAACGTTGACATCAAGCGTTACCAAACATTGGTTTCTTACTGGATTTTTGAGCATCTATTTAAGAAAGATTTCTCAACCTACAGTGACGTTGACCCTAACTTAGCTCATACACCTTTCACTACTGGTGATTTTGATACTGAAATCAAATTAACAAAGGATAAGGATGGAAACTGGCTGATTTCTCAAGAAGATTACCGTACTTTGGCGACAGAGTTGCTTGATGATACAGAAGGTTATGATAAAATTGTCCGTAAAAACTCAACTAAGTCTAATGATAAATCAACAGACAAGTCTTCTGATAAATCTTCAAACAAATCCACTGATAAATCAACAGACAAATCTTCAGATAAAAAAGATAAAAGCAATATCTAATCACAAGATTTAGAAGAAAAACAAGTAGTCCTAATAAACTACTTGTTTTTTTATGAAATCAAAGTGATTCTAGGATAGGGAAGGATACAGAAAAAAATAGTGTGATAGTTAGAGTAACTCAGCCTTTCATTTCTATGTATTGTTCTTAGAACGATAAAAAAACTGCATTGAGGTGCAGTTTTTCTTTTTTCTACGGAAGACATGGGATTCGAACCCACGCACGCTGTTACACGCCTACCGCGTTTCCAACACGGCCTCTTAAGCCTCTTGAGTAATCTTCCAATACTTACTCAAATAGTCTACCATAAAGGCCCTTATCTTGCAATAAAAATTCTAGAAATAAGAAAAATGATAGATTTTGAAAGAAAATGATAAAAAATGCTTGACTTTTAAATAAAGTGTGATAGAATGAATAGTGTAAACGATAACAGGAGGTGATTCGGTGTTAAAAACAGAGCGGAAGCAACTGATTTTAGAGGAGTTAAATCAACATCATGTAGTTTCTCTAGAAAAATTAGTTAGTTTGCTAGAAACGTCAGAATCAACGGTTCGAAGAGATTTGGATGAGTTGGAAGCGGAAAACAAGCTTCGTCGTGTGCATGGTGGAGCAGAATTGCCCCATTCCTTGCAGGAAGAAGAAACCATTCAAGAAAAATCTGTCAAAAACCTTCAAGAGAAGAAGTTGTTGGCTCAGAAGGCAGCCTCTCTCATCAAGGAACAAGATGTCATCTTTATTGATGCTGGAACAACAACTGCTTTTTTGATCCATGAATTGGTCAATAAGAATATTACTGTTGTGACAAATTCGATTCACCATGCCGCACAGTTGGTTGAAAAGCAGATTCCAACTGTCATGGTTGGAGGATGTGTCAAGATGGCGACAGATGCTAGCATCGGGGGCGTTGCTCTTAACCAGATTAACCAATTGCACTTTGACCGTGCCTTTATCGGGATGAATGGTGTGGACGATGGTTATTATACGACTCCTGATATGGAGGAGGGAGCCGTTAAGCGTGCTATTTTAGAGAATGCCAAACAAACCTATGTCTTAGTGGATTCGTCTAAGATTGGACAAACTTGCTTTGCCAAGGTAGCACCACTTAAACGCGCTATTGTCATCACAAGTCAAGGGCATGAGCTCTTGCAGGCTATTAAGAAGAAAACGGAGGTAATAGAAGTATGATTTATACAGTCACACTCAATCCATCCATTGACTATATCGTGCGCTTGGACCAAGTTCAAGTCGGTAGTGTCAATCGTATGGACAGTGATGATAAGTTTGCTGGTGGGAAAGGAATCAATGTCAGTCGTGTTTTGAAACGCTTGGGTATTCCAAATACTGCGACTGGATTTATCGGAGGTTTTACTGGTAAATTTATCACAGATACCCTTACAGAGGAAGAAATCGAAACTCGTTTTGTCCAAGTAGCAGAAGATACTCGCATCAATGTCAAGATTAAAGCAGACCAAGAAACAGAAATCAACGGGACTGGTCCAAATGTGGAACCGGCTCAGCTAGAAGAGTTGAAAGCTATTTTGTCTAGTCTGACAGCAGATGATACGGTTGTGTTTGCGGGTTCGAGTGCTAAGAATCTAGGTAATGTTATTTACAAAGATTTGATTGCCTTGACACGCCAGACTGGTGCGCAAGTGGTTTGTGACTTTGAAGGACAGACCTTGATTGATAGTTTGGACTACCAGCCACTTTTGGTTAAACCAAACAATCACGAGCTTGGAGCTATCTTTGGAGTGAAACTCGAAAGTTTAGATGAAATCGAGAACTATGCTCGTCAGTTACTGGCCAAAGGAGCTCAAAACGTTATTATCTCCATGGCTGGCGACGGTGCTCTTCTTGTCACATCTGAGGGAGCTTACTTCGCCAAACCTATCAAGGGAACAGTCAAAAATTCAGTCGGGGCTGGTGACTCTATGGTAGCTGGATTTACAGGTCAATTTGTCAAATCAAAAGACGCAATAGAAGCCTTCAAATGGGGAGTTGCTTGTGGCACAGCAACGACCTTCTCAGATGACTTGGCAACAGCGGCCTTTATTAAAGAAACATATGAAAAAGTTGAGGTAGAAAAACGATGAAAATTCAAGACCTATTGAGAAAAGATGTCATGTTGCTGGATTTGCAGGCGACTGAAAAAACAGCTGTCATCGACGAGATGATTAAAAGCTTGACAGACCACGGTTATGTAACAGATTTTGAAACATTTAAAGAAGGAATTTTGGCGCGTGAGGCTTTGACTTCTACAGGTTTGGGTGATGGAATCGCAATGCCTCACAGCAAAAACGCTGCTGTAAAAGAAGCGACAGTTCTCTTTGCCAAGTCAAACAAGGGTGTTGACTACGAGAGCTTGGATGGACAAGCAACTGACCTCTTCTTTATGATTGCAGCTCCAGAAGGTGCCAATGACACCCACTTGGCTGCCTTGGCAGAGTTGTCTCAATACTTGATGAAAGACGGATTTGCTGACAAGCTTCGCCAAGCAACATCATCTGACCAAGTCATTGAACTTTTTGATCTAGCTTCAGAAAAAACTGAAGAACCTGTTCAAGCACCTGCCAATGACTCTGGTGACTTTATCGTTGCTATTACAGCTTGTACAACAGGTATTGCCCACACTTACATGGCTCAAGAAGCCCTTCAAAAAGTGGCTGCTGAAATGGGTGTTGGAATCAAGGTTGAAACCAACGGTGCTAGCGGTGTTGGAAACCAACTAACTGCTGAGGACATCCGCAAGGCTAAAGCTGTTATCATCGCTGCAGACAAGGCGGTTGAGATGGATCGTTTCGATGGCAAACCATTGATCAATCGTCCAGTTGCTGACGGTATCCGTAAAACTGAAGAATTGATTAACTTGGCTCTTTCAGGAGATGCTGAAGTCTATCGTGCTGCTAATGGAGCAAAAGCTGCAACAGCATCTAATGAAAAACAAGGCCTTGGTGCTGCCTTCTACAAACACTTGATGAGTGGTGTATCTCAAATGTTGCCATTCGTTATCGGTGGTGGTATCATGATTGCCCTTGCCTTCTTGATTGATGGTGCTTTGGGTGTTCCAAATGAAAACCTTGGTAATCTTGGTTCCTACCATGAACTAGCTTCTATGTTCATGAAAATCGGTGGTGCAGCCTTTGGTTTGATGCTTCCAGTCTTTGCAGGTTATGTTGCCTACTCTATCGCTGAAAAACCAGGTTTGGTAGCAGGTTTCGTGGCTGGTGCTATTGCCAAAGAAGGTTTTGCCTTTGGTAAAATTCCTTATGCCGCAGGTGGTGAAGCAACTTCAACTCTTGCAGGTGTCTCATCTGGTTTCCTAGGTGCCCTTGTTGGTGGATTTATCGCAGGTGCCCTGGTTCTTGCTATCAAGAAATACGTTAAAGTTCCTCGTTCACTTGAAGGTGCTAAATCAATCCTTCTCTTGCCACTTCTTGGAACAATCTTGACTGGATTTGTCATGCTAGCTGTTAACATCCCAATGGCAGCAATCAACACTGCTATGAATGACTTCCTAGGCGGTCTTGGAGGAGGTTCAGCTGTCCTTCTTGGTATCGTCCTTGGTGGAATGATGGCTGTCGATATGGGTGGACCAGTTAACAAAGCGGCTTATGTCTTTGGTACAGGTACACTTGCAGCGTCTGTTTCTTCAGGTGGTTCTGTAGCCATGGCAGCAGTTATGGCTGGAGGAATGGTTCCACCACTTGCTATCTTTGTCGCAACCCTTCTTTTCAAAGATAAATTTACTAAGGAAGAACGTAACTCTGGTTTGACAAATATCATCATGGGCTTATCATTTATCACTGAGGGAGCGATTCCATTTGGTGCCGCTGACCCAGCTCGTGCGATCCCAAGCTTCATCCTTGGTTCAGCAGTAGCAGGTGGCCTTGTTGGTCTTACTGGTATCAAACTCATGGCGCCACATGGAGGAATCTTCGTTATCGCGCTTACTTCAAATGTCCTCCTTTACCTCGTTGCTGTCTTGGTAGGAGCAATCGTAAGTGGTGTGGTCTATGGTTACCTACGCAAACCACAAGCATAAAAAATAGAAAATGAAAAGATTGGACCGTTTGGTGCAGTCTTTTTCTCTTTCCGAAATGCCTGTGAAATATGGTATAATAAAAGAATGGCAAACAAGAATACAAGTAAAACAAGACGGAGACCGTCTAAAGCAGAACTCGAAAGAAAAGAAGCGATTCAACGAATGTTGATTTCGTTGGGAATTGCGCTTTTATTGATTTTCGCAGCCTTCAAATTAGGGGCTGCAGGTATAACCCTTTACAATTTAATTCGCTTGCTGGTGGGTAGTCTAGCTTATCTGTCCATATTCGGCCTATTAATCTATCTCTTCCTTTTCAAGTGGATCCGAAAACAGGAAGGACTCTTATCTGGCTTTTTCACCATATTTGCAGGTTTGCTCTTGATTTTTGAGGCCTACTTAGTTTGGAAATATGGTTTGGACAAGTCTGTTCTAAAGGGAACCATGGCTCAGGTTGTGACGGATTTGACTGGTTTTCGAACGACCAGTTTTGCTGGAGGTGGCTTGATTGGTGTTGGACTCTATGTGCCAACAGCCTTTCTCTTCTCAAATATCGGTACTTACTTTATTGGTTCTATCTTGATTTTAGCAGGCGCTCTCCTAGTTAGTCCTTGGTCTGTTTACGATATCGCTGAATTTTTCAGCAGAGGCTTTGCCAAATGGCGAGAAGGGCATGAGCGTCGAAAAGAGGAACGCTTTGTCAAACAAGAAGAAAAAGCTCGTCAAAAGGCTGAGGAAGAGGCTAGATTAGAACAAGAAGAGACCGAAAAAGCCTTACTCGATATGCCTCCTGTTGATATGGAAATGGGTGAAATTCTGACAGAAGATGTTGAGTTTGACGTTCCACCTGTTCCGGAAGAAGAGTGGGTAGAACCAGAAATCATCCTGCCTCAAGCTGAACTTGAATTCGCTGAACAGGAAGATGGCTCTGATGACGAAGATGTTCAGGTCGATTTTTCAGCCAAGGAGGCTCTTGAATACAAACTTCCAAGCTTACAACTCTTTGCCCCTGATAGACCCAAAGACCAGTCTAAAGAGAAGAAAATCGTTCGTGAAAACATCAAAATCCTAGAAGAAACCTTTGCTAGCTTTGGTATCAAGGTAACAGTTGAACGGGCTGAAATTGGACCATCCGTGACCAAGTATGAAGTCAAGCCAGCAGTAGGTGTAAGGGTCAACCGCATTTCCAATCTCGCAGACGACCTTGCTCTAGCCTTGGCAGCCAAGGATGTCCGGATTGAAGCTCCAATCCCAGGGAAATCTCTCGTTGGTATCGAAGTGCCCAACTCTGAGATTGCCACTGTGTCCTTCCGCGAACTATGGGAACAATCTCAAACGAAAGCAGAAAATCTCTTGGAAATTCCTTTAGGGAAGGCTGTTAATGGCACTGCAAGAGCATTTGACCTTTCTAAAATGCCCCACTTGCTCGTCGCAGGTTCAACGGGATCAGGGAAGTCAGTAGCTGTTAATGGCATTATTGCTAGCATTCTCATGAAGGCGAGACCAGACCAGGTCAAATTTATGATGGTTGACCCCAAGATGGTTGAGTTGTCTGTTTACAATGATATTCCCCACCTCTTGATTCCAGTCGTGACTAATCCACGCAAAGCCAGCAAGGCTCTGCAAAAGGTTGTGGATGAAATGGAAAATCGTTATGAACTCTTTGCCAAGGTGGGAGTTCGGAATATTGCAGGTTTTAATGCCAAGGTAGAAGAGTTCAATGCCCAGTCTGAGTACAAGCAGGTTCCGTTACCGCTCATTGTCGTGATTGTGGATGAGTTGGCTGACCTCATGATGGTTGCTAGCAAGGAAGTGGAAGATGCTATTATCCGTCTTGGGCAGAAGGCGCGTGCTGCTGGTATCCACATGATTCTTGCAACCCAGCGTCCATCCGTTGATGTCATCTCTGGTCTGATCAAGGCCAATGTCCCATCTCGAGTTGCTTTTGCGGTATCATCAGGTACAGACTCGCGCACCATCTTGGATGAAAATGGAGCTGAGAAACTGCTTGGACGTGGAGATATGCTCTTTAAACCAATCGATGAAAATCATCCAGTTCGTCTCCAAGGCTCCTTTATCTCGGATGATGATGTTGAACGCATCGTAAACTTCATCAAGGCTCAGGCTGATGCGGACTACGATGAGAGTTTTGATCCAGGTGAGGTTTCTGAAAATGAAGGTGAATTTTCAGATGGTGAAACTGGTGGAGATCCGCTTTTTGAGGAAGCCAAGGCTTTGGTTATCGAGACACAGAAAGCCAGCGCATCCATGATTCAGCGTCGTTTGTCAGTTGGATTTAACCGTGCGACCCGCCTCATGGAAGAACTTGAAATGGCAGGTGTCATCGGTCCAGCTGAAGGTACCAAGCCTAGAAAAGTTTTACAACAATAAAAAATAGCTTCTTTCCAAGTTTGGAAGGAGGCTATTTTAGTGATTATTGATTAGTTTTATTTTCCGAAGTTGGGGTATTGGACTGTTTTTCATTTTCAGTAGTGGGTTTACTTGGAGCAGGAGTAGTAGATTCCTGAGTTGCTGCTTTCTGCTCTTCTCTTTTCTCTTCCTTGACGCTAGATTTTGGTGTTTCCTCTTGCTGTGTTTTTTCTTGGGTAGTGTTAGTTTCCTTATTGGGACTAGTGTTTTCCTTAGGGGATTCCTTTTGAATTTCTTTGACAATTGTTGTCGTCTGGGTTGTCGTAGGTTCTTTTTTAGTATTTTTGTTATTATCCAAGGCGTTCATGATAGTGATACTAGCGGTAATCAAGCCAAGAATACTACCGATAGTCGCGACGGTTTTTTGAAAGACCGTGAAGCCTTTTTTGATGTGTTCTGTTTTTGGTTTTGAAGTTCTACGATAATTAGACATACATTCTCTCCTTTAATTAAAATTTATTATACCGCATTTCTTTAAAAAAATCTTAAAAAAAGAGAAATTGCCCTTTCTTGTCGCAGGCTCCGTTTCATGATACAATAGAGGGAGTGATTTTAGAAAGCGTGAGAAAATATGATTTACTTTGATAATTCGGCGACGACCAAGCCCTATTCTGAAGCACTTGAAACTTATATGCAGGTCGCTTCAAAAATTTTAGGAAATCCATCTAGCCTCCATCGTTTGGGAGACCAGGCAACACGAATCTTAGATGCTTCCCGCCAACAGATTGCAGATTTAATCGGTAAGAAAAGCGAGGAAATCTTCTTTACTTCTGGTGGGACAGAAGGAGATAACTGGGTTATCAAGGGTGTGGCCTTTGAAAAGGCTCAGTTTGGAAAGCATATCATTGTATCAGCCATTGAACATCCGGCAGTCAAAGAATCAGCTCTCTGGCTGAAAAGTCAAGGATTTGAAGTGGATTTTGCTCCGGTTAATGAGGAAGGATTTGTGAATGTTGAGGCACTAGCAGATTTGATAAGACCTGATACGACCCTCGTTTCCGTCATGGCTGTGAACAATGAAATTGGCTCGATTCAACCTATTCAAGCTATTTCAGAACTGTTAGCAGACAAGCCGACTATTTCCTTCCACGTTGATGCGGTTCAAGCACTTGCTAAAATTCCGACTGAAAAATATTTGACTGATCGAGTGGATTTCGCGACTTTCTCTGGTCACAAGTTCCACGGAGTTCGTGGTGTTGGTTTTGTCTATATCAAGTCTGGCAAGAAGATTACGCCTCTGTTAACAGGTGGTGGTCAGGAACGTGATTACCGTTCGACAACTGAAAATGTGGCAGGAATTGCAGCGACAGCCAAGGCTCTCCGTTTATCTATGGAAAAGCTAGATATCTTTACTAGTAAGACAGGACATATGAAGGCAGTGATTCGCCAAGCTCTTCTGAACTATCCAGATATTTTTGTCTTTTCAGATGAGGAAGATTTTGCCCCTCATATCCTAACTTTTGGAATTAAGGGTGTTCGTGGTGAAGTCATCGTTCACGCCTTTGAAGACTATGATATTTTTATCTCTACGACCTCTGCTTGTTCGTCCAAGGCTGGGAAACCTGCAGGCACCTTGATTGCCATGGGAGTGGATAAAGATAAGGCCCAGTCAGCTGTGCGTCTTAGCCTAGACCTTGAAAATGATATGAGTCAGGTCGAGCAGTTTTTGACCAAGTTAAAATTAATTTACAATCAAACTAGAAAAGTAAGATAGGAGCATTCATGCAATATTCAGAAATTATGATTCGCTACGGTGAGCTGTCAACCAAGGGTAAAAATCGTATGCGTTTCATCAATAAACTTCGCAATAATATTTCAGACGTTTTGTCTATCTATCCTCAAGTTAAGGTAACCGCAGATCGCGACCGAGCCCACGCTTACCTGAATGGAGCTGACTATACAGCAGTAGCAGAATCGCTCAAACAAGTATTTGGGATTCAAAATTTTTCTCCTGTGTATAAGGTTGAAAAATCTGTAGAAGTTCTAAAGTCTTCTGTCCAAGAGATTATGAAGGAAATCTACAAGGAAGGGATGACCTTTAAAATCACTAGTAAGCGTAGCGACCACAATTTTGAATTGGACAGTCGTGAACTCAATCAAACTCTTGGTGGAGCTGTTTTCGAGGCTATTCCAAACGTGCAAGCTCAGATGAAAAATCCAGATATTAATCTTCAGGTTGAGATTCGTGAGGAGGCTGCCTATCTTTCCTATGAAACTTTTCGTGGAGCAGGAGGATTACCTGTGGGAAGTTCTGGTAAAGGCATGCTCATGTTGTCAGGAGGGATTGACTCACCTGTGGCAGGTTATCTAGCTCTTAAACGTGGGGTAGATATTGAGGCGGTTCACTTTGCCAGTCCGCCATACACGAGTCCTGGTGCTCTTAAAAAAGCCCAAGATTTGACCCGCAAATTGACTAAATTTGGGGGCAATATTCAGTTTATCGAGGTTCCTTTCACTGAAATTCAAGAAGAAATCAAGGCTAAGGCGCCAGAATCCTACCTCATGACCTTGACCCGTCGTTTTATGATGCGCATTACCGACCGTATTCGTGAGATACGAAAAGGTTTAATTATTATCAATGGGGAAAGTCTTGGTCAAGTAGCCAGCCAGACCTTGGAAAGCATGCAGACTATCAACGCTGTGACCAGCACTCCAGTCATTCGTCCCGTGGTTACCATGGACAAGTTGGAAATCATTGACATCGCGCAGGAAATCGATACTTTTGAAATTTCAATCCAGCCTTTTGAAGACTGCTGTACTATTTTTGCGCCTGACCGTCCTAAGACCAATCCTAAGATAGAGAATGCTGAGCAGTATGAAAAACGCATGGATATTGAAGGCTTGGTTGAGCGAGCAGTGGCGGGGATTATGATCACTAAGATCACGCCTCAAGCTGAAAAAGACGCTGTCGATGAGTTAATTGATAATCTCCTCTAATCAGAAAATCCAGAAGAATTTAGAATATTAAATGAGAAAAGTTAGTTATTTATCCTTAAAATGGACATTTACTGACTTTTTTTCTATTTTTATGGTATAATGAGATAAAATTTTGAATATAGAGAGTTTTCTGACAATGAATCATTCCTACTTTTATTTAAAAATGAAAGAACACAAACTCAAGGTTCCTTATACAGGAAAGGAGCGTCGTGTGCGTGTGCTCCTGCCAAAGGACTACGAGAAAGACACAGACCGTTTTTACCCTGTTGTTTACTTTCATGATGGGCAAAATGTCTTTTACAGCAAGGAGTCTTATATCGGACACTCTTGGAAGATTATTCCAGCTATTAAGCGGAATCCTGATATCAGTCGCATGATTGTCGTTGCCATAGATAATGATGGCATGGGGCGGATGAATGAGTATGCGGCTTGGAAGTTTCAAGAATCTCCTATCCCAGGCCAGCAGTTTGGCGGTAAGGGTGTGGAGTATGCCGAGTTTGTCATGGAGGTGGTCAAGCCTTTTATCGATGAAACCTACCGAACCAAAGCTGATCGCCAGCATACGGCTATGATTGGTTCGTCACTAGGAGGTAATATTACCCAATTTATCGGACTAGAGTACCAAGACCGAATTGGTTGTCTAGGTGTCTTCTCATCTGCTAACTGGCTTCACCAAGAAGCCTTTAACCGCTATATCGAGCGCAAGAAATTGACGCCTGAACAGCGCATTTTTATCTATGTAGGAACAGAAGAAGCAGACGATACGGACAAGACCTTGATGGCTGGCAATATCAAGCAAGCCTATATCGATTCGTCGCTTCGCTATTACCGTGATTTGATTGCAGGTGGAGTAAGCTTGGATAATCTGGTCTTGAAAGTTCAGTCTGGAGCCATCCATAGTGAGATTCCATGGTCGGAAAATTTACCAGACTGTCTTCGATTTTTTGCAGAGAAATGGTAAGTTAAGAAAGGAGAAAGCTAATGCATATTGAAAACCTCAGCCACTGGAGTGGTCACCTCAACCGTGAAATGTACCTCAACCGTTATGGACATGCTGGGATTCCAGTTGTTGTTTTTGCTTCATCTGGTGGCAGTCACAACGAATACTATGATTTTGGCATGATTGATGCCTGTGCTTCCTTTATCGAGGAAGGTCGTGTCCAGTTCTTTACTCTCTCCAGTGTGGACAGTGAGAGCTGGCTGGCCACTTGGAAAAATGGTCATGACCAGGCGGAGATGCATCGTGCCTACGAACGCTATGTGATTGAGGAGGCCATTCCTTCTATCAAGCATAAAACAGGTTGGTTTGATGGCATGATGACGACAGGTTGCTCGATGGGGGCCTATCATGCACTCAATTTCTTTCTTCAGCATCCAGATGTCTTTACCAAGGTGATTGCCCTCAGTGGTGTTTACGACGCACGTTTCTTCGTTGGCGATTACTACAACGACGATGCAATTTACCAAAACTCACCTGTAGATTATATCTGGAATCAAAACGACGGCTGGTTTATCGATCGTTACCGTCAGGCAGAAATCGTCGTTTGTACGGGACTTGGTGCCTGGGAACAAGACGGTCTACCATCTTTCTACAAGCTCAAAGAAGCCTTTGACCAGAAACAAATTCCAGCCTGGTTTGCTGAATGGGGACACGATGTCGCCCACGACTGGGAATGGTGGCGCAAACAAATGCCCTATTTTCTTGGACACCTGTATCTATAAAAGGAGTTGCCTATGAATTACCTTGTTATTTCTCCCTACTATCCGCAAAACTTTCAACAGTTTACCATTGAACTAGCTAATAAAGGCATTACTGTCTTGGGAATTGGTCAGGAACCATACGAGCAATTGGATGAGCCTTTACGCAATAGCCTGACCGAGTATTTCCGTGTAGATAACCTTGAGAACATAGATGAAGTCAAACGTGCAGTTGCTTTTCTCTTTTATAAACATGGTCCAATTGATCGCATCGAATCCCACAATGAATATTGGCTAGAGTTGGACGCAAGTCTTCGTGAGCAATTCAATGTTTTTGGTGCCAAACCAGAGGATCTCAAAAAGACGAAATTTAAGTCTGAAATGAAGAAACTTTTCAAAAAAGCAGGCGTCCCCGTGGTACCTGGAGCTGTTATCCAGACGGAAGCAGATGTGGATCAAGCTGTGAATGAAATCGGCCTTCCAATGATTGCCAAACCTGACAATGGAGTGGGAGCATCAGCGACCTTTAAGCTTGAGACAGAAGACGATATCAATCACTTCAAGCAAGAATGGGACCATTCGACCGTTTATTTCTTTGAAAAATTTGTCACTTCCAGCGAAATTTGCACCTTTGATGGTCTTGTGGATAAGGACGGAAAAATTGTCTTTTCAACGACCTTTGACTACGCCTATACACCGCTTGATCTCATGATTTACAAGATGGACAATTCCTATTACGTTCTCAAGGATATGGATCCTAAATTACGTAAATATGGTGAGGCAATTGTCAAAGAATTTGGTATGAGAGAACGGTTCTTCCATATTGAGTTCTTCCGTGACGGGGACGACTACATTGCCATTGAGTACAATAACCGTCCTGCAGGTGGTTTTACAATTGATGTTTATAATTTTGCCCATTCCTTGGACCTCTATCGTGGCTATGCTGCTATTGTCGCAGGAGAAGAGTTCCCAGTGTCAGAGTTTGAACCGCAGTATTGTTTGGCTACATCCCGTCGTGCGAATGCTCACTATGTCTATTCTGAGGAGGACTTGCTTGCCAAATACAGCCATCAGTTCAAGGTTAAAAAAATCATGCCTGCAGCCTTTGCGGAACTTCAAGGGGATTACCTTTATATGTTGACAACTCCGAGTCGACAAGAAATGGAGCAGATGATTGCTGATTTCGGACAACGTCAAGAATAAGAACTCTCGGATTAAGGAAATGCACCTCCTTAATCCTTTTGTTTCAATAAGAGAAATAAAACCGCTTTCCCATATATTCTTTTAGAAAACCTGTTGCTAAAAGATATAAAAATTGATAGAATAAGGATTGTCTAAAAAATTTTAAGGAGAATCTATCAAATGGATTTCACATGGGCAATTAAATATGCCACTGAATTTTTGGCCACTGCTATTTTGATCATTCTTGGAAATGGTGCAGTTGCCAACGTTGAACTTAAAGGTACGAAAGGTCACCAAAGTGGCTGGATCGTTATCGCTGTTGGTTATGGTATGGGGGTTATGATTCCAGCCTTGATGTTTGGTAACGTATCTGGTAACCACATTAACCCAGCCTTCACGCTTGGACTTGCAATCAGCGGTCTCTTCCCTTGGGCACAAGTTGCACCTTATATCATCGCACAAGTTTTGGGTGCTATCTTTGGTCAAGCCTTGGTTGTGGCAACACACCGCCCATACTACTTGAAAACTGAAAATCCAAACAACATCTTGGGTACTTTCTCAACAATTTCAAGTTTGGATAATGGTACAAAAGAATCACGTTTTGCAGCAACTGTTAACGGTTTTGTAAACGAGTTTGTTGGTTCATTTGTTCTTTTCTTTGCAGCTCTTGGAATGACTAAAAACTTCTTTGGTGCTGAACTAGTATCAAAAGCACAAGCGGCTATCAATGCTCAAGTTGCACAAGCAACTACTCAAGGTCAAACAATTCCTCAAGAACAAGTAACAGCAGCACTTGACCAAGCTAAAGAACAAGTAGCGCCATTTATGACATCAGGTCTTGGAATTGCTCACTTGGCACTTGGATTCCTTGTTATGGCTTTGGTAACATCACTTGGTGGACCTACAGGGCCTGCCTTGAACCCAGCCCGTGACTTGGGACCACGTCTCCTTCATGCTTTCCTTCCAAAATCAGTTCTTGGTGAGCACAAAGGTGATTCAAAATGGTGGTATTCTTGGGTACCAGTAGTAGCACCGATCGCAGCAGCAATTGCGGCAGTAGCTATCTTCAAATTCCTTTACCTATAAGAAATTGAAACCGAGGAAATCCTCGGTTTTTTAGATGAAATTTTACGAAAAAAAGGTAAATCTGAGCATAATTTCTTGTAAAAAATTCTAAAATCCTTTAAAATAAAAGAGTTGGAGGAATTTATGAATGTAAATCAGATTGTACGGATTATTCCTACTTTAAAAGTTAATAATAGAAAATTAAATGAAACATTTTATATTGAAACCCTTGGCATGAAGGCCTTGTTAGAAGAATCAGCCTTTCTATCACTAGGTGATCAAACAGGTCTAGAAAAGCTGGTTTTAGAAGAAGCTCCAAGTATGCGCACTCGTAAGGTAGAGGGAAGAAAAAAATTAGCTAGATTGATTGTCAAGGTGGAAAGTCCCTTGGAGATCGAAGGACTCTTATCTAAAACAGATTCGATTCATCGATTATATAAAGGTCAAAATGGCTACGCTTTTGAAATTTACTCTCCAGAAGATGATTTGGTTTTGATTCATGCAGAAGATGATAGAGAAAGTCTAGTAGAAGTAGGAGAAAAACCTGAATTTCAAACAGATTTGGAATCAATTTCTTTAAGTAAATTTGAGATTTCTATGGAATTACATCTCCCAACTGATATCGAAAGTTACTTGGAATCATCTGAAGTTGGGACATCACTTGATTTTATTCCAGCTCAGGGGCAGGATTTGACTGTGGACAATACGGCTACTTGGGACTTATCTATGCTCAAGTTCTTGGTCAATGAACTAGATATAGCAAGTCTTCGCCAGAAGTTTGAGTCTACAGAATATTTTATTCCTAAGTCTGAAAAATTCTTCCTTGGTAAAGATAGAAATAATGTTGAATTGTGGTTTGAAGAAGTATGAAGTGGACCAAGATTATTAAAAAAATAGAAGAACAAATCGAGGCAGGGATTTATCCCGGAGCCTCTTTTGCGTATTTTAAGGACAATCAATGGATGGAGTTCTATTTAGGTCAGAGTGACCCAGAGCATGTCTTGCAGACTGAGGCAGGACTAGTTTATGATCTAGCTAGTGTCAGCAAGGTTGTTGGGGTTGGTACCGTTTTTACCTTCTTGTGGGAAAAAGGTCAATTAGATATTGACAGACCGGTAACAGATTTTTTACCAGAGAGTGATTATCCAGACATCACTATTCGCCAGCTCTTGACTCACGCTACAAACCTTGATCCTTTTATTCCCAATCGTGATCTTTTAACAGCACCTGAATTAAAGGAAGCGATGTTTCATCTTAACAGACGCAATCAGCCAGCCTTTCTTTATTCGGATGTCCATTTTTTGCTGTTGGGTTTTATCTTGGAAAGAATCTTTAATCAAGACTTGGATGTGATTTTACAGGAGCAAGTCTGGAAACCTTGGGGAATGGCGGATACCCAGTTTGGGCCTGTTGAGCTTGCTGTTCCAACAGTTAGAGGTGTCGAGGCAGGTCTGGTACATGATCCCAAAGCTCGCCTCCTAGGCAGACATGCTGGTAGTGCTGGTTTGTTTTCGACTGTAAAGGATCTACAAATCTTTTTAGAACACTATTTATCAGATGATTTTGCAAGAGATTTGAGTCAAAATTTTTCTCCTTTGGATGACAAGGAACGTTCTTTGGCATGGAATTTGGAAGGAGATTGGCTAGACCATACGGGCTATACAGGTACCTTTATCATGTGGAATCGCCAGAAGCAAGAAGCGGCTATTTTCCTATCGAATCGTACCTATGAAAAGGATGAGAGGGCTCAATGGATTGTAGACCGCAATCAAGTGATGGACTTGATTCGCAAAGAAGAGTAAGGAGAGACATGTCAAACAGTTTAAAAGGGACTCTATTAACAGTTGTGGCTGGGATTGCTTGGGGCTTGTCAGGAACGAGTGGCCAATACCTGATGGCACACGGAATTTCGGCTCTGGTTTTGACCAACTTGCGTCTTTTAATCGCTGGTGGAATTCTCATGCTCTTAGCTTATGCTACTACAAAGGATAAAATGCTGGCCTTTTTAAAGGATAGAAAGGGTTTGCTGTCTCTTCTTATTTTTGCTCTAATTGGTCTCTTCCTCAACCAATTCGCCTATCTAACTGCTATTCAGGAGACCAATGCAGGAACAGCGACTGTGCTTCAGTATGTTTGTCCTGTCGGAATTTTAATTTATAGCTGTATCAAGGATAAGGTGGCGCCGACGCTTGGAGAGATTGTTTCCATCATATTAGCCATTGGAGGGACCTTCCTGATCGCAACTCATGGGCAGTTAGACCAGTTATCCATGACACCTGCTGGCCTGTTCTGGGGACTCTTTTCTGCCCTAACTTACGCACTTTATATCATTTTGCCCATAGCCTTGATTAAGAAGTGGGGGAGTAGCTTGGTCATTGGTGTGGGAATGGTCATAGCAGGTTTGGTCGCCCTTCCTTTTACAGGAGTTCTACAGACTGCTATCCCAACTAGTCTTGATTTTCTCCTTGCATTTGCGGGTATTATCCTTATCGGGACTGTCTTTGCCTATACAGCCTTCTTAAAGGGAGCCAGTTTGATTGGACCGGTTAAGTCAAGCTTGTTGGCTTCAATTGAGCCAATTTCGGCGGTTTTCTTTGCCTTCCTAATCATGAATGAACAATTTTATCCCATTGATTTTCTTGGCATGGCAATGATTTTAGTTGCTGTAACTTTGATTTCTTTGAAAGATTTATTGTTAGAGAAATAAACAAAAAATGAAAGTAGATGATAGCAACTCTTAAAGAGGGGTTATTTTTACTAATAAAAGCTTTTGAATCTAAATGAATTAATGAAATTTTATAAAAGTTTAAGCCTTTTTTCTTAAAATATTTATATGAGTATAGAATACCTGAAGAAAATATGAATATTTTTAAAAAAATACATCCATCTAAACCTCTAAAATACTTGAGATGGTTTGATATTGTGATTATTACGATCATAATGTTTGGTCAGTTTATAATTCGTTCAACCGAGCTATTTTTAGCAAATACGTTTCCAACGGGTGTATCAAGTACAGTAGGGATAGTTAGACAGGCTGCAAGCGAAGGTGCGGCTTATTTTAGTAATTTTACCCTGCAAGCTATATTACTGACTGTGACCTTACTCTATCTTTTGATTCGAAATTATGATTTTAAACAGCTTCCTATTCGCTGGAATTGGTCCATTATCTTTTGGGTTCCATTTATATTTGCTTTAGTGGGACTGTTTGGAGACTTGGTCACAACCCTAACTGGTAAATATAATTACTTTAATCCAGACCTTTTTGCCTATATAGATTTTACGCAAATAATAGGGAAATTTTTAGCTCTCAGCCCGATAGCGATTGCCTATGCCTTGCTTAATGGATTTTATGAAGAGTTTTTCTTTCTAGGTTTGTTGACTTCAGTGAAGGAAAAACATAAGTGGTTGGTTTTGCTTTATTCTACTATTATTCGTATTTCCTTCCACACCTATCAAGGATTAGTATGGGCTTTGGTAATCGGTGTAGTTTATGGCTTATTCTATTATTTCTTATACAAATATAAAATTAAAAATCTCCTTCCATTCTTTCTCATGCATGCTTTAGCAGATATGTTTGGTTCTAGCCTGATCTATCTATTGGTTGCTTGGGGGACTTAAGAATCAGAAAAGTCCACTCAGTTGTCTGAGCGGACTTTTTGTATCAAGATGTTTAGTCTTTATTTTCGTATGGTAAGATCAAGTTCAAGATGATTCCTGTCAAGGCTGATAGGGCAGTACCTGAAAGTGTAACTGGACCAAGTTTAAGGATAGCTCCTCCAAGTCCAAGGACCAACATAGCACTTGCGATGATGAGGTTACGCATTTGAGCGAAATCAACACGTTCTTTAATCAAGACTTTCAAACCGTTGCTGGCGATAACTCCATAGAGAAGGATAGACATACCACCAAGTACAGCGTTTGGAATAGTTGAAATCAAGGCAGTGAATTTACCAAGGAAGCTAAGGGCAATTGCGATGAAGGCAGCGTTACGGATAACAGAGACAGAAGCGATACGAGTCATACCGATAACCCCTGTATTTTCTCCATAAGTTGTATTGGCTGGTCCACCAAGGAAGGCAGAAACAGAAGTTGCAATACCGTCACCAAGAAGAGTACGGTGAAGACCTGGTTCTTTCAAGAATTGACGGCCACAGATTTGACCCAAAACAGTATGGTCTCCGATATGTTCAGAAATTGTTACGATAGCGATTGGCAAGATAGCGATGGTTTCTGGACCGAAGTAAAGATTGTATTCTTTAAAGGCACCACCTGTGCTAAATGGCAAGTAGAAACCAGGAATTTCAAACCAGTTAGCTTTAAGAACTGGTGTAAAGTCAACCAAGCCAAGGGTTAGAGCGAAGAGGTAACCACCGATAATGGCAAAGAGGAATGGAATGATTCGTAGGAAGCCTTTTCCCTTTGTATTGATAAAGGCAGCAATCAAGAAAGTAACAACTGCTACAAGAGCATTTTTCCAGTTTCCATCAGCTACAAGACCAGCATTGGTAACAGCTGAACCTGCAAGTCCAAGACCGATAACGATAATCATAGGCCCGATGATGATTGGTGGCAAGAGTTTATCAATCCATTTTGTACCTGCAAAACGAACACCAGCAGCGACAAGGACATAGACCAAACCAGTCAAGATAACCCCTGTTTGAGCAGCAGATACATCACCACCCATTTCTTTCATAGCAAGTGACATTGCTGTGATAAAGGCAAACGAAGAACCTAGATAAACGGGAACTCTAAAACCAGTTGAAATCATATAGATGAGTGTCCCAACACCTGAAGCAAAAAGGGCAACAGATACAGGCATTCCCAAAATCAATGGTACCAAGATGGTCGCACCAAACATGGCGAAAACGTGTTGGAAGCTAAGGAGAATTCCTTTTCCAGCTGAAGGACGTTGGTCAACGTCTAGCAACAAATCAACAGTTGATTCTTGTTTCATATAAACCTCACTTTTGGGCATCAAAAAAGAGCCCATTATTTTACAGCAATAGGCCCTCAGAGTAAGACTTCTTTAAAATCTAAGCTTTAAAGAGTTTCAAGTATTTCTGCGTCTTCGTCACCTCACGGGATGACATTAAAAACCTTTGCTTGTGATAGTATAGCAAAAATTACAAACTTTGTAAATATTTTTTTACTAAAAAGATTAAAGCGGACGTTTGTTGGGCATACCAGCCTTACGTGGATATTTATTTGGTGTTTCTTTTTTCTTTTCCACCACTGTGATGTAACGCGGATCTCTATTTGGTAGGTCGTAGCTGAGATTGTCTTCTACTTTACTAAAAAGGAGGTTGAGAGCATTCTTAGCTTCTAATAACTCCTCAGGCGCATTGCTGGCCTTGAGAGCCAATAGTTTTCCGCCAACTTTAAGGTAGGGAATAGTCAATTCAGACAAGACCTGCATACGGGCAACCGCACGAGCTGTTACAAAATCATATTGAGCACGGAAGTTCTTGTCTTGGGCAAAGTCTTCTGCACGTCCATGGTAGAAATGAACACCGTCCAAATCCAGTTCTTGAGCCAAGAGTTGGAGGAAGTTGATGCGCTTATTGAGCGAATCAATGATAGTTACATCTAACTGAGGATAGAGGATTTTCATTGGTAGACTAGGAAATCCTGCCCCGGCCCCGATATCAAGTAGTTTGATAGTTTCATTGGGAATCAAACCTTGCAGAATAGGTGCAATGGAATCGTAAAAGTGTTTGAGATAAACTTCTTCTTTATCTGTAATAGCCGTCAAATTAATCTTTTCATTCCACTCGACCAGGAGCTCAAAATAGCGTTCAAATTGTTTTTTTTGCTGGTCCGAAAGTGGAAGATTTTGCTCGGCAAGCAGGTTGTAAAATGTTTCTGGTTTCATAGTTATTTCCTTCTTTAGTATCATCTTATTTTACCACAATCATTAAAAATTTGATATACTGGTACTAATCTAAAAGTAGAAAGGACTTATATAATGACTTGGATTATTCTTGGAGTTATCGCTCTTATTGTTATTTTTGTGATTGTTAGCTATAACGGTTTGGTTAAGAATCGTATGCAAACAAAGGAGGCTTGGAGTCAGATTGATGTTCAGTTGAAACGTCGAAATGACCTCTTGCCAAACTTGATTGAGACTGTAAAAGGTTATGCTAAATATGAAGGTTCTACCCTTGAAAAGGTGGCAGAACTACGTAACCAAGTGGCGGCAGCAACTTCACCAGCAGAAGCTATGAAAGCTAGTGATGCACTTACTCGTCAGGTTTCAGGCATTTTTGCAGTTGCAGAAAGCTATCCAGATTTGAAAGCTAGTGCTAACTTTGTTAAATTGCAAGAGGAGTTGACAAACACAGAAAATAAAATTTCTTACTCTCGTCAACTCTACAACAGTGTTGTCAGCAACTACAATGTAAAATTAGAAACTTTCCCAAGCAATATTATCGCTGGAATGTTTGGATTTAAAGCAGCAGATTTCCTTCAAACACCAGAAGAGGAAAAGGCAGTTCCTAAGGTTGATTTTAGCGGTTTAGGTGACTAAGATGTTGTTTGATCAAATTGCAAGCAATAAACGAAAAACGTGGATTTTATTGCTGGTATTTTTCCTACTTTTAGCTCTTGTTGGTTATGCGGTTGGTTACCTCTTTATGCGGTCTGGGCTTGGTGGTTTGGTTACCGCACTGATTATCGGCTTTATCTATGCCTTGTCCATGATTTTTCAATCGACAGAGATTGTCATGTCCATGAATGGAGCGCGTGAGGTGGATGAACAAACGGCACCAGACCTCTACCATGTAGTGGAAGATATGGCTATGGTCGCTCAGATTCCTATGCCCCGTGTTTTCATCATTGATGATCAAGCTTTAAATGCCTTTGCGACAGGTTCTAACCCTCAAAACGCAGCGGTTGCTGCGACGTCAGGTCTCCTTGCTATCATGAATCGTGAAGAACTAGAAGCTGTTATGGGACATGAAGTCAGTCATATTCGTAATTACGATATCCGCATTTCGACTATTGCTGTTGCCCTTGCTAGTGCTATCACCATGCTTTCTAGTATGGCAGGTCGTATGATGTGGTGGGGTGGAGCAGATCGCAGACGAAGTGACGATGATAGAGATGGAAATGGTCTTGAAATCATTATGCTAGTGGTTTCCCTACTAGCTATTGTGCTGGCGCCTCTCGCTGCAACCTTGGTGCAACTAGCTATTTCTCGTCAGAGGGAATTCCTAGCTGATGCTTCTAGTGTCGAGTTGACCCGCAATCCTCAAGGGATGATTAATGCTCTACGTAAGTTGGATAATAGTAAACCGATGAGTCGTCCTGTCGATGATGCCAGCAGTGCGCTTTATATCAATGATCCTAAGAAAGGTGGAGGGTTCCAAAAACTCTTTTATACCCACCCACCTATCTCAGAACGGATTGAACGTTTGAAACAGATGTAAAAAGAATCCAGAGGTCGTCTCTGGATTTTTGCTATGCTCAAAATTTATAAATCTTCTAAATTAACTACCTCCAAACCGTGTTCTGTTAAGCGATAGATGGTTGAACAGACCTCTTTTAAGAAACGACGGTCATGCGAAACAGTGACGAGACCGCCTGGATAAGTGGCAAAGAGTTTTCTGATTTCGGGTTGAGAAGTGGGAGAAAAGTTTCGTGTGGGTTCATCCAGAAGGAGAAAGTTTGGTTTGCGCAGGACTAAATCCAAAAGCAGGAGTTTACCCTGTTGCCCGCCAGATAAGGAGCGAATTTGATGTTGCATTTCTGGATAACTGAAATTGAGACTGGCTAAGTGGGATTGGATTTTCTGTAGTTCTTCTTTTTGTCCAGTTTGGCTAAGATAGGCTATTGGGGATAAATCCAATTGCAGTTTCTTGTGGTAATCTTGTGGTATAAAACCAAGCGAAATCTCTCTTTTGACATTTAGTAGTTGTTGCAATTTGTCTAACAGAGTCGATTTTCCAACACCATTTGAGCCGATGATACCGATTTTTTCTTGGCCACGGATAGTTAGTTGTAACTTCTGAACCAAAACGCGCTCGCTAATGGACAAATTTTCTTTTTCCAGTTGGATTAAGAGTTTAGAAACTGGTAATGGTTGGATGTCTGAAAAGAAAAGTTGGATTTGTTCTTCTTCAAGTGGCTTTTGGGTCATGGACTGAGCTGCCCTTTCGTAGCGTTTTTCTTGAGAGAGAACAGTTTTCATTTTTTTAGCCAATAGGCGACCGGCAGTACTGTCTTTGGTAGCTCGAAGAGCAGTTTCCACATTTTGCTTGACTCGTCGATGTTTTTCCATTGTTTTGTCATAGGCTCTTTGGTCGTTAGCAGCTTGCTGACTTTGTCTGGCAAAATTAGCCTTTCTCTGCTCACTGTAGCGATCATAGTCCAAATGCTCTACTAGTGTTTCCGCTTCTTTCCGGTGCTTGACCAGTCGCAAGTGGACAATAGTATCAGCCGTTTCAGAAAGAAAGT
>CAURTW010000014.1:0-28239 GCA_963527705.1 uncultured Streptococcus sp. | reverse complement strand
GGAGTTGTTTTAATGAGTTTATAAGATTAAAAAGCTTTGGGAACCAAGGCTTTTTTTTCATTAATTTGTTTTTCCATTTTATCCTCCAATTTGATCTCGCACTGACATTTATTTATAACAAAACTATATATCTAGAATAGCATAATCATTAGGTATTATAGGTTTTCAAACCAAATACGAGTCATTCGTTTTTGCCCCACTTTTGCCCCATTTTTAAATCCTGACATTGAAAATACCTAAAAGTATTTCCCTAAAATCAGCTATATTTCAACATTTTTGTTTATTTTCAATATGAAAAGTTCTTACAAATCCATGTAGGGGGCATCTACATACAACAGGAAAAGCCTTGGAATCAAGGTTTTTTTCGTATCTTCTACAAAAAAAGCAAGAGTTTTAGAGGACTATGACTCTAGATGTACATTTTACTTAAATGACTGAAGGTCTTTTCTTAATAAAAACACCCCAAAAATTAGATTTTTTCTGTCTAACTTTTGAGGTACAGTTCAAACACGAAATAGGGTTTTTTTTATTTTAGGTTACTAATCTAATCGAATAAACATCATTGCGTTAAGCAAAGAGATGAGAGCGACTGTATTGACATTATTGGAATAGATCAGTCTCTTATTTTCAATCGGAGGAATAATAAAATTAGAAATGATGATATCATAAGGCGATTCTTCTAAAGATTCCTTTGATAATTCTAATTCAGTCCAAACTTCAAGTTCAAAATTGTTGCTGCAATAATAAGAAAGTGTCTCTGCAACGGATTTTGCATGATACTGATCAAAATTACTCATAACCAGAACCTTCAGCTTTGGCTGATTTTGTAGTAGATTAAGCACCAAATGTTTGGTATGAGTGATGAAGGTATAAGATAGATGATTTACCATCATTGAACTAGAACAAACTTCAAGAGTCTCTAAATAATGAGAAAGCTCTTTTTTTACATCTGAAACAAATTTAGGGAAAATATTTTGAAAATTCCTGATTGTATTCCCTTTTTGATCAAATAAAATAAACTCAGTGGACAACTCCTGACGATACAGATGTGCAGTATTATGCAGATGCCAAATCAGATTATCCTTATTCTCAATCTCAATCTGATACTTGACTGAAATCTGATCAATAAAATCACTCAATAGATGGTAAGATTTTTCAACATAGCTATCCTTTTTTACGCATTTCAAAAAGAGACTTTCATCTATGAAAAACATTTTTTGAAAGTAAGACACAAATAATTGGCAAACAACTTCTTCATCTAAAGAGATATTGTATTCTGATTCAAAACTCTGAGCAACACCTTCTATTCCTTCTGCCTGCATTAAAAAATCCAAACTTTGGTCGTTAAAAGAGTCTTTCTCTACTTCCATGAAATGACCAAACTTTATTCTATATAGGTTCGTAACTAGGAGCAACTTTAGCATTCTATGCGTTGACAAATTCATTGGAAAGCTTGTTTCCTTATAAACCAATTCTAACAATTGAGATAGGGGCTCTGATGAAAAATTTTCAAATGGCCATTCTAGGAAATAATATTTTTCTGAAAAATATTGTGCAAAAAAGTAACGAATGTCTCTCTCATTTCCAATGATTTGAACAGGGGTCAGACTGATTTCAAATTGAAATTGCCTTTTAATCACTTTATTGATTTGGCTAATAATACGATAGAGCGAAGATGAACTGATATAAAATTCTTTACAAATACTCTCAGCTTGACAACCTTCATTAAAGAAGATGTATTCTAAAATCGAAAAATGAGTTGAATGCTTAAAGAAATGATGGTAAACCATTTCAATATCACTATCATCGGTATTAATAATGCGTATACCATTAGTAGAAGAATGAAAAATCAAGTCAGGAAAAGCAGATTTAACATGGGATAGATCATCTTTGAATGCACGTTCTGTACAATTTAATAACTCTGCTAGTTCAGAACGATGAAACCAACGTTTATGTTCAAATAATAATTCTAATAATTCTAATTGCCTATGACTTTTTTTAGATAATAAATCTCTCATGAATGTCTTTCTCTCTTTATAAATTATCGGATTAAACCTCTTGCAATTATACCACAAAGAATAGGTATAACATGCTGTAACGACTTTTACTAAGATCCTTTATTTCGTATAATAACACTACGGAGGCAATATATAAACAATTTTCTTATTTTACTGTCTATTGAGGGCGTAAATACAGAATCAAATTCAAGTCGAAAGATTATATTTTTAATTTTAAAAATTATATAATAGCAACAATCAAAGAATTTGATTTTTTTATATTAAAATTACATAATAATCAAAATAATTGATTATTTTATATCAAAATTATATAATAGCAATAATCAAAGGAATTGATTTATTTTTTGATATTAAAATAAAAAAGGAGGGTAAGCAATATTGTGGTCAATCATTGCTGGAGGTCTTATTGGACTTGTAGCAGGTAGAATCACTAAAAAAGGTATTTCTATGGGAATCGTCGCAAATGTATTCGCTGGTTTAGTCGGGTCATCTGTAGGACAATCCCTTTTAGGTAGTTGGGGCCCATCCATCGCTGGAATGGCTTTGATCCCATCTATTGCAGGAGCAGCAATTGTTGTTACTGTAGTATCATTCTTTACAGGTAAAAAATAATTACTTGTAGTAATAAACTATTTTTAAATAGATTAGACGGGTAAAAATAGTTTAAATGTTAAATCGAAAGGATTGTATATGTCAAAAGCAAAGAAAATATGTTTCATTATTTTCTGTATTTTAATCTTGACAATTTTCCTTCCTGTTTTGATAGATTATCATCAAGTTAGTGATCTAGGCATTCAGCTATTTAGCTGGAGACAGAATCATTTCGTTGAATTTTATCTCTCTAGATATATATTCTGGGGGATAGTGGCTCTATCAACTTTAGTTTTGTTATCGATGTTAGTTGTATTGTTTTATCCTAAACGTTATTTGGAAATTCAACTTGAAACTAAAAACGATACATTGAAATTAAAGAATTCAGCAATCGAAGGTTTTGTTAGAAGTTTGGTGAGTGATCATGGATTGATCAAGAACCCAACTGTTCATGTAAATTTACGAAAAAATAAATGTTTCGTTCATGTAGAAGGTAAAATTCTTCCTTCGGACAACATCGCTGACAGATGCCAAATAATTCAAAGTGAAATAACTAATGGATTGAAGCAGTTTTTTGGTATTGAGCGTCAGGTTAAACTAGAAGTTCTAGTAAAAGACTACCAGCCTAAACCAAAACCTCAAAACAAAAAGACTGTTAGTCGTGTGAAGTAAGGAAGTAAAAAATGGAATGGCTTAAACAATATCGATATCCAATAATCGCAGGTCTCATAGGCGTATTTCTCGCTTGTTTGATTATCTCCTTTGGCTTCTTCAAAACAATATTTGTATTGATTTTAGGAGCACTGGGAGTTGCAGCTGGATTATATATCGAAAAAAACTATATAGATAAATAAAAATTACTAATTTAATTAAAGGAGTTTCATATGTCAAACGAAAAAAACATTAACACTAACGTAGAAAAGAAAGATGCTACTGCTGTAGCTCACGAAATCAAAGGGGAACTTACTTACGAAGATAAAGTTATCCAAAAAATCATTGGTCTGTCACTAGAAAACGTTTCAGGTCTTTTGGGAATCGACGGTGGTTTCTTCTCAAATCTTAAAGAAAAAATCGTTAACAGCGATGACGTAACAAGTGGTGTTAACGTAGAAGTTGGTAAAACACAAGTTGCAGTTGACTTAAACATTATTGCTGAGTACCAAAAAAATGTTCCAGCTTTATATTCAGAAATCAGAGAAATCGTATCTTCAGAAGTTGCTAAAATGACTGACTTGGAAGTTGTTGAAATCAACGTAAACGTTGTCGACATCAAAACTAAAGAACAACATGAAGCAGACTCAGTAAGCCTTCAAGATCGCGTATCTGACGTTGCTGAATCAACAGGAGAATTCGCTTCAGAACAATTCGAAAAAGCTAAATCTGGTCTTGGATCTGGTTTCTCAACTGTTCAAGAAAAAGTTAGCGAAGGTGTAGAAGCTGTTAAAGGTGCAGCAAATGGTGTAGTATCTCACGAAAGAACTCGTGTAAACTAAGATAAAATAAATATAACAGGAGAAATTATCATGTCAGTAGAAGAAAAATTAAATCAAGCTAAAGGTTCTATTAAAGAAGGTGTTGGTAAAGCCATCGGTGATGAAAAAATGGAAAAAGAAGGAACAGCTGAAAAAGTTGTTTCTAAAGTAAAAGAAGTTGCTGAAGATGCCAAAGACGCTGTAGAAGGCGCTATCGAAGGTGTTAAAAACATGTTGAGTGGCGACAATAAATAAGGCTAAAAGTTACTTTATCTTTTTAGTAACATTAGTCAAAAGAGTCTGAGTTAAGATGATTCTCAGAAAACAAAAAGCTAGAGATTTCCAATTGCGGAACTCTAGCTTTTTAATTTTGCCTCTTTCTCTTATTATATTTCAGCAGGTTGTTGACCGTTAGTACGAATCCCATGTCAATTCTCACTTGGCGCTTACCTCTCAGATAACATCTCTTATAACCCAAACAAACCTTTATCTGCCCAAAGACAGATTTCATATCAATCTTACGTTTAGCGAAAATTTGTCTACCCTTGGAAGATAAAAGTGCCTGATATTCTTTAGTTTTTAAATACTGGTAACGTTCATTCATATACAGTCCCTTTTGAGGGGCTGATTCAGGTTCACAATTGCAGTCAAGATTGATTTCAAGGCTTTTTGCTTTCTATCTCCTCTTTTTCATGATGTATTTTCGTATAGGTGTTTCAACCATTTGAACGATTTCAAATCCTTCTTTTTGGTAAAGATTGTAAGCTGTTTGATTTGCCTCGTAGACATTTAGAGAAATAGTATCTATGTCTTCATTTTCAAATGCCAAACTAACAAATTTCCTTAAAGCCTGGCTACCTAAGCCTTGCCCCTGTTTCTGGGGATTGATAAAAAATCTCCCGATATGAAGATTCCTGTCTTCTAGTCTGATTTTCTGGATAAGCCCTACAAACTCTTGTCCATCAAAGATTGAAAAGATTCCTTCCAAATCTTGCAAGACTTGAATTGTCAAGGGAAAAGGAATCATTGTTCCCATCCATTGCTCTTGAAAGGATTTGCCAAGGGAGTTGGACCATTGGCATACGAGCTGAGCGTTTTCTGTGCTCACATTTTCTTCAAAACGAATTGTCATATTTTCCTCCCCATCTTATCTATGTTTCTACATTATACTACTTCTCCCATTTTTTACGAATAGATAAGTATGATTGATTTTTATTTTTTTCTTGTCGGGAGCATTCTCGCTTCCTTTCTTGGTTTGGTTATTGACCGTTTTCCTGAGCAATCCATTATCCAACCTGCTAGTCACTGCGATTCCTGTCAGACTCGCTTGCGCCCCTTAGATTTGATTCCGATTCTCTCGCAGGTGCTCAATTGCTTTCGCTGTCGCTACTGTAAGGCTCGCTATCCTATCTGGTATGCCCTTTTTGAATTGGGCTTAGGACTCCTCTTTCTGGCTTGGTCTTGGGAATTGCTTTCCTTGGGGCAAGTCGTCCTAATCACCGCTGGTTTGACCTTGGGCATCTACGACTTTCGCCATCAGGAATATCCCTTACTGGTCTGGATGACTTTCCACCTAATCCTCATGGCTTCCTCTGGCTGGAATCTAGTCATGGTCTTCTTCCTTGCTCTTGGAATTTTGGCTCATTTTATCGATATCCGCATGGGTGCAGGGGATTTCCTCTTTTTAGCTTCTTGCGCTCTCGTCTTTAGCGCAACAGAATTACTCATCTTGATTCAGTTTGCTTCTGCAACAGGAATTCTAGCCTTTCTCCTGCAAAATAAAAAGGAAAGACTTCCTTTCGTGCCTTTCCTCTTACTCGCTGCTTGTGTGATTATTTTTGGTAATCTACTGCTTGTTTGATAAAGTCCTGAATCGGCTCTCCTTGGTGGAGAGCTTTTACGATTTTTGAACCGACGATAACGCCATCTGACACTGCATTGAAGCGTTCTACATCGGCTTGACTAGATACGCCAAAACCTGTCAAGACTGGGATATCGGCCACTTGATGCAATTGTGCCAAGTGCTTGTCCAAGTCTGCGCGGTAATTGCCAGATTTCCCTGTCACTCCATTAATAGCAACGGCATAGACAAATCCTTCTGCCCCTTTAATTAATTCTTTCTGGCGTTCAATTCCTGTCGTCAAACTAACTAGAGGAATCAAAGCGATGTCTGTATCTGCCAAATAAGGCTCTACAAAATTAGCATGTTCATGAGGAAGGTCTGGAATGATCAAGCCCTTAACCGCTGTATCTGCCAAATCTTTGACAAAGTTCTCCACACCGTACTGAAAGAGGGGGTTGAAGTAGGTCATGATGACCAGTGGAACCTCTGTTTCAATGGTTTTTAAGGTTTCAACCAAAGCCTGGGTAGAAGTTCCGTGGGCTAGACTGCGCAAGCCTGCTTCTTCAATCACAGGTCCATCTGCAACAGGGTCTGAAAAGGGAATGCCCACTTCAATGGCAGAGACACCCAAATCTTCTAAAAAGTGGATTGTTTCAGCGAGACCATCCAAACCTTTCTCGTGGTCTCCAGCCATGATATAGGGAACGAAAATTCCTTTTCCAGCTGCTTTGATAGCATTCAATTTTTCTGTTAGTGTCTTAGGCATGAGCTTCTCCCTTCTTTGCTGCATCTGCTTCCAAGCGGTCTTTAACTTGAACCACATCCTTGTCCCCACGACCTGATAGGCAGACAATCATAGACTTTTCTGGTCCAAGTTCTTTGGCCAATTTCACCGCAAAGGCGATAGCATGGCTAGATTCCAAGGCTGGGATAATCCCTTCCACACGAGACAAGAGTTGGAATCCTTCCAAGGCTTCCTCGTCTGTCACAGGAACATAGCTGGCACGTTTGATATCGTGATAGTGAGAATGTTCTGGACCGATACCAGGATAGTCCAAACCTGCTGAGATAGAGAAGGCTTCAAGAATTTGACCATGAGCATCTTGGAGCACATCCATGAGAGAACCGTGAAGGACACCTGGACGACCCTTGGTTAAGGTCGCTGCGTGGTGCTCTGTATCCACACCAAGTCCTGCTGCTTCAGCTCCATACATGGCTACTGACTCATCTTCTACAAATGGATGGAAGAGACCGATAGCGTTAGAACCACCACCAACACAGGCTACTAGGGCATCTGGTAAATCTTGACCTGTTAAGTCACGGTACTGTTGTTTGGCTTCTCGACCAATGACACTTTGGAAGTTACGAACGATTTCTGGGAAAGGATGAGGTCCCAAGGCAGAACCAAGGATATAGTGGGTATCATCGATATTAGCTACCCATGAACGAAGGGCTGCATTGACCGCATCCTTGAGCACCCGCGAACCGTCTGTCACGGCCTCAACCTTGGCTCCCAAAAGCTCCATGCGGAAGACATTAAGGGCTTGGCGTTTAACATCCTCTTCACCCATGTAGATGGTACATTCCATGTTAAAGAGGGCCGCAGCTGTTGCAGTTGCCACACCGTGCTGACCAGCACCTGTTTCAGCGATAATTTTCTTTTTGCCCATGCGTTTAGCCAGAAGGACTTGTCCCAAGGCATTGTTAATCTTGTGGGCCCCTGTATGGTTAAGGTCTTCACGTTTAAGATAAATCTTGGCTCCGCCAATATGCTGGGTCAAGTTTTTTGCGTAGTAAAGAGGTGTTTCACGTCCTACATACTGGCGCAAAAGTTGGTTTAACTCTTCTTGGAAACTTGGGTCTGCCTGACTTTCACGGTAGGCCTTCTCCAACTCCAAAACTGCTGTCATCAATGTTTCTGGGACAAAACGTCCGCCGAATTTTCCGTAAAATCCATCTTTATTTGGTTCTTGATATACCATTCTTTACCCTCTCTATAAATCTTCTAATCTTTTCATGATCTTTTTGTCCATCTGTCTCCACTCCGCTCGATACATCTACTGCATAGGGAGTAAAGTGTTGAATTGCTTTTACTACATTGTCTTCCTTAAGCCCACCTGCGATAAAGAAGGGCTGAGTTAGTCCAATCGTATCCAGTTGAGCCCAGTCAAAGGTCTGGCCACTCCCAGCCACAGGAGCATCAAAGAGTAGATAGTCTGCCTGAGAATGAGGCACATGACCCTCTCCATCCACCTGCACAGCCTGAATACTGGCACAAGGCAAATTTTCAAACAAATCATCTGCCACCTGACCGTGAACTTGAACCAAGTCCAAGCCAACCTTGTCAATCGCTTCTAGCAGTTCTGCCCGACTCGGTGAAACAAATACACCAACCTTTTTGACATCTGCAGGAATAAGCTTTGCCAGCTCAGCAGCCTGATCCAAGGTCACCTGTCTTTTACTAGGTGCGAAGACAAAACCGATGTAGTCCGCCCCTGCTGAAACAGCTGTCTCCACCGCTTCTTTGGTCGATAATCCACAAATCTTAACCTTTGTCAATCTGCAACTCCTTGATTCTCTGGACCACATCTTCTGCCTGCATAAGAGCTGTCCCAACTAAAATTCCATTAAAGTATGGTGCTACTCGTTCCGCATCCTGCCCTGTGAAAATAGCAGATTCAGAAATGTACAAGCAATCATCTTTGAAATGTTTAGCCAAATCTACACTGGTCTGCAAGTCAACTTCAAAGGTAGTCAAATTGCGGTTATTAACACCAATAATCTCCGCACCAAGTCTGTGAGCTACCTCTAGTTCAGCTAGATTGTGAGTTTCCACCAAGACTTCCAGACCAAGCTCTGTCGCATAGTCATAAAGTTCCTTGAGGCGTTCTTCGGACAAGGCTGCCACGATGAGCAAGATGACTGTCGCACCTGCATTGCGAGCTCGGATGATTTGTTTTTCATCGATAATAAAGTCCTTGTTAAGCGTCGGAATCTGTACCTGACTGGAAATCTCCCGTAGATAATCCAAATGTCCTTTAAAGAAAACTTCATCTGTCAGAACAGAAATCATCACTGCTCCGTTCGCTTCATAAGTCTGGGCCTGTTGCACAATATCCACATCGAGATTGATATCTCCCAGACTAGGGCTAGCTTTCTTGACTTCAGCGATTACCTGTAGACGGTCTTGGTGTTGTTTTAGATAGTCAGCCAAGCGATAGGTCTGGCGCAGGGGCTGGATTTCCTCCAGCTCCATCTGCTCAACCTCACGCGCCTTCTGCTCCAAAATTCGTGCTAAAAATTCCTGACTCATTTTTGGTACTCCTGCAACAGTCTGAGTTTTTCAAGGGCCTTGCCACTAGCAATGACTTGACGGGCCAAGGCAACTCCTTCCTTGATGCTATCAACCTTACCATTAGCATAGAAACCAAGACCAGCATTTAAGACTGTAGTTTCCAAGAATGGACTTGGTTCATTTTTAAGAACGCTGAGCAAAATTTCTGCATTTTCCTGAGCATTGCCTCCACGGATATCTTCGATAGCGTAGCGCTCCATCCCTAAATCCTCCGGAGTAAAGCTTGATAAGGTGATTTCGCCATTTTCAAGAAGTGCAATTTTGGTTGTTCCATTCAAACCAGCTTCGTCCAATCCTTCTGGTCCAGCAACAACGATGGTACGTTTGCGACCCATATTTTTCAAAACCTGAGCTGTACTTTCTAGAAGTTCTGGACGACTAATGCCAAGAAGCTGTGTTTCCAAAGTCATTGGGTGAATCAGAGGACCAGTCAAGTTCATAATTGTTGGAATTCCCAATTCCAAACGAGCTGGCATGATGTATTTCATAGCTGGGTGCATATTTTTAGCAAAGAGAAAGACGATGCCAGTTTTATCAAAGACCTTACCTAGTTCAGCTGGTTTGAGGTCTAGGTTGATGCCCAAGGCTTCTAGAACATCTGCAGAACCAGATTTAGAAGAAATCGAGCGGTTACCATGCTTGGCCATGTGAACACCGCCACCAGCCAAGACAAAGGCTGCAGTTGTGGAAATGTTAAAGCTGAAAGACTTGTCCCCACCTGTACCACAGTTGTCCATGGCATCATGAATCTCAGTTGGAATATGTTGGGCATGTCCTCTCATGACTTGGGCAATGGCTGTGCGTTCTTCAGGTGTTTCCCCCTTCATCTTAAGAGCCAAAAGGAGAGAAGCAATCTGCGCCTCCGTTACACGCCCAGTTACGATACGCTCAATGACATCCGTCATTTCCACACCTGATAAATGTTCAAATTTTGCTAATTTTTCAATAATCTCTTTCATCCTAGTTTCCTCACTTTACAACCTTCTCGATAAAATTCCGAATAGAAGACAAGCCATCTGGCGTTCCAATGCTCTCTGGATGGTACTGGAAGCCATAAATCGGTAGGTTTTTATGTTGAATCCCCATGATGGCTTGGTCATCAGTCGAACGAGCTGTCACTTCAAAGTTTTCTGGCATTTCTTCAATCAAAATACTGTGGTAACGCATGACTGCACGGCCATCCTCGATACCTTGATACAAAACAGATGGCGCTTCAAAGTTGATATTGCTCTGTTTCCCATGCATGACTTTGGGAGCCAAACCTAGCTTACCGCCAAAGACTTCTGCGATAGCTTGGTGGCCCAAACAAATCCCAAGAATCGGCTTCTTGCCAGCAAAATCACGAATCATGTCTTCCATCTTTCCAGCATCAACTGGCCAACCAGGACCAGGAGAAAAGACCAGACCATCTGCTTTTTCAGCTTCTTCATACAGCTTGGGATCATCATTTCTCAAAACCTGCACCTCTGCAAAATTCCCGATGTATTGGGCCAAGTTATAGGTAAAAGAATCATAGTTGTCAATCAATAAAATCATGGTCTTAGTTCTCCAATTCTAGTCATAGATTTAGCTTTGTTAATGGTTTCTTGGTATTCGTTTTGGGCGATGGAGTCGTAGACAATCCCTGCCCCGGCCTGCACATAGGCTGTTTGATTTTTAAGAATCATAGTTCGGATGGCAATGGCCAAATCCATATCACCTGTCGCAGACAAGTAGCCGATTGCTCCTGCGTATACGCCTCGTTTTTCCGTTTCCAGTTCATAGATCCGTCTCATGGCCCGAATCTTTGGTGCTCCTGACACTGTTCCAGCTGGAAGTGTAGCTTTCAAGGCATCCATGGCAGTGAGGCCTGGAAGCAAACGTCCCTTGACCACGCTGGTCAAATGCATGACATAGCGGAAGAGCTCCACTTCCATATACTTGGTGACTTGAACACTGGCCGTTTCAGAGATGCGACCAATATCATTGCGTCCCAAATCTACTAACATCCGATGTTCTGCTGTTTCCTTCTCATCAGAAAGCAGGTCTGTCGCCAAGGCCTTATCCTCTTCATCCGTAGCTCCTCTTGGTCGCGTTCCCGCAATCGGATTAGTTGTCACAATGCCATTTTTGACAGAAACCAAACTTTCAGGACTAGCACCGATGATTTGATAATCCCCAAAATCATAGAAATAGAGGTAATTAGATGGATTGGTCACGCGGAGATTTCTGTAGAAGTCAAATGGATTTCCAGTAACTTCTGCTGAGAAACGCTGGCTGAGCACGCATTGGAACATATCACCATTACGAATCAAGTCACGAGAAGTTTCCACCATTTCCTCAAACTTCTGAGGAGCGATATGCGGTTTGAAGTTCAACGGAGATAGATCCAAATCTTCAAATTCATTTGGAGCAGGAATGCGTAATTCCTCAAGCACTTGGTTCAAGGCTTTTTCCAAATCTTCTTGACTGCGATCGCTATAAAGAGCATCCTCTATGACATGAATTTTTTCTTTCTTGTGGTCAAAGACCATATAACTCTCATAGACAAAGAAATGCATGTCTGGCGTTCCAATGGTATCCTCAGGGATTTGGCCAATTTCTTCATAAAGAGAAATCATATCGTAACCGACAAAGCCAATAGCTCCCCCACCAAAAGGGAGATCTGAATGGTGTTGGCTCTTATGAGTCACTTCATAAAGGAAATCCAAAGGATCCCGATCAATCACTTGACCATTTTGATAAAGGACTCCATTTTCAAACTGAATCTCAAAAACAGGATTATAAGCTAGGATAGAAAAACGAGCGGTTTCCTTGTCTCTCGGAATACTTTCTAAGATCACCTTGTGTTGCCCTTTTAAGCGCATATAAGCCAAGATTGGTGATAAGACATCTCCATGAATGATTCGTTCCATTGTAATTTCCCTTTCAGTTCTACTTCTAGTCCGTGGCGACTGTATGAAAAATCCCCACGCAAAATAACTTGCGTGAGGACGAAATTCGCGGTGCCACCTCAATTATAGGATTTCTCCTATCTCTCATTCCTGTCTCAGAAAGTTCCTGTAACAGGCTGTGCGATAAAGGGCACTCCCTTGAGAATTATGTTTTCTTCTCTCGTTTCAGATGGACCCAACCTTACAGCTTTCTCTGCTTGTTTCCAGCAACCACAAGCTCTCTGTGAGAGAAAAGACTGTAATTTTTCCATCTCTTATTTTTTAGCTTCTAGGTAGTCTGCAATAGCAGCTACATCCTTGTCTCCACGACCAGAGACATTGATGATGATAATCTCATCTTTACTTAGTTTCGGTGCACGTTTAACCGCTTCTGCGATAGCGTGCGAACTTTCAATCGCTGGGATAATTCCTTCTGTCTTGCTTAGAAGGAGCAAAGCTTGAACAGCTTCTTCGTCTGTCGCTGCCACATATTCCACACGACCTGAATCTTTAAAGTAGGCATGTTCTGGACCAACCCCTGGATAGTCCAAACCAGCTGAGATAGAGTAAACTGGAGCCAGCTCTCCGTCTTCCTTAAAGACTGCATAGGTCTTCATACCATCGACAATTCCGACACTACCTTTTGTCATAGTGGCTGCATGCTTGTCTGTATCAAGTCCGTGACCGGCAGCTTCGACCCCAACCAATTTGACTTCTTCATCAGCCACATACTGTGAAAAAGCACCAATGGCATTCGAACCACCACCTACACAGGCAATAACGTAGTCTGGTAAACGGTCTTCTTTTTCTAAGATTTGACGGCGAGATTCTTCACTGATGACCTTTTGGAATTCATGGACAATGGTAGGATAAGGATGAGGTCCTACAGCAGATCCCAAAACGTAGAAGGCTTCAAGGTCATTCATCCATGCTCCAAAGGCTGCATCAACCGCATCCTTAAGAGTTCGTGTCCCCGTTTCAACTGCATGAACAGTTGCTCCCATCATCTCCATACGGAAAACATTGAGACGTTGACGTTCCACATCCTCTGCTCCCATGTAGACATCACAGGCCATACCAAACTTGGCTGCAGCCGCTGCTGTCGCAACCCCGTGCTGACCAGCTCCTGTTTCTGCAATTACTCGTTTTTTGCCCATACGTTTGGCCAAAAGAATCTGTCCTAAAACGTTGTTGAGCTTGTGAGAACCAAGGTGGTTAAGGTCTTCACGTTTGAGATAAATCTTAGCGCCACCTAGGTGGTCTGTCAAACTTTCCGCAAAATAGAGCGGTGTTTCGCGACCTGAATAGTCCTTCAAGTAATGGCGAAATTCTGCCAAAAATTCTGGATCATCCTTGTACTTGTCAAATGTCACTTCCAACTCATCCAACAAAGCCTGAATTGGCTCCGGTACAAAACTACCACCAAATTGTCCAAAATAACCTTTAGTTGTCATAAAATTTTTCCTCTTTCTGTATTGATTTCAAGATATGAAAAAAGCCCACACACAGAAAACCATCTGTGTGAGGGCGTTGGTAACGCGGTGCCACCTCAATTATAAAGGGACTATCCCTTTTACATCTCTACCTTGTCTAACAACAAGTTGCACTGTAAGGTGTGCGCACCGAATTTTCATTGTTTCAAATTCATTTTTAAAATCAGCCCACTTTCACTACTTCCAACCACCTGTTCACAATCACCACAGGCTCCCTGAAGATCAAAAATAGTTACTTTTCTGATTTGTTGAACTTATTTTAATACTTTGTTTTTTCTTTGTCAAGACTTTTTTACGATTTTTTTGAAAGATGTGTGATTCGAATGTGATAATGTCTTTAGTAAATCGAACGTGAAAATGTCCCACTTGTTAGAAATTGGATCCAACTCAATAGAAACTGAATAGATGCTAAACAGAACTTACTTTAGAACACTCCATCTTTTCCATTAGGATTTTCAAGAATTAAACAATACTAGAAACTCTGTCTCCTAACAAGTTTAGTAGAAACTTCAACAGATGTGACACTTTCCCCCTTTATAATTGCCAATACCCCTTCAATCATTTCTTGAGCTAATTTAACATAATTAGGAGAAATTGTAGATAAAGCTGGAGTATAATATTGAGAAATTGGAATATTGTCAAATCCGATTATTGAAATATCATCAGGAATGGTAATTTCCTTCTCATAGCAAGAACGAATCAATCCCTGTACTTTTTCATCACCGGATACAAAAATCAAATCAGGATAATTTTGATTAGATAGATGTCTTGTAGCATATGAATAAACCGAATCTATTGTAGTTAGACCATATACTACTTTCAAATCCATTTCATAGTTATTATCATTTAAAAAAGCACGAACCCCTCTCTCTCGATCAATATTAACAAGGGATTCTCCTCCCATAAGTAACCACATACTATTAATGTTTTCTTTTGATACTAATTTCATCATGTCATAAGTGGCCTGAAAATTGTTGTTAGAAACATACACAACATTAGGTGTTCTAGATTCTCCAAAAACTATGAATGGCATTTTATTCTTTTTCAAGTAATTAATCCGAATATCTTCTTTACTTTCATAAAATACTATTACACCATCTATCAAGCTTCCTGTACTCGAGATTATTGAATTACTAATTGTATCTTCTTCACTAAAATATTCAACAATAGCGTTAACACCATACTCTTTACAAGTTTGTAAAACTTTATCTAATAAAGTTTGAAACCAAATTAAAGGAAAAGAGTCGATTTTTTTTACAGAAATCAATATATTTATAGCTTCTTTTTTAGTTAAATTTTTTGCATACGCATTTGGAATATACGACAATTCCTCTATAACTTTTTGAATCGCTTGATAAGTTTCTTCTTTAACATTTACTCCACCATTAATAACTCGTGAAACTGTTTTTGGAGAAAAACCTGATAAACGTGCAATATCATAAATAGTTACCTTTTTCCCATTTATATTTTTCATTTCAGTCCTCCATTACGAACATTCTAATATTACTATACAATATTTAATTTTTTTTAACAAGAGAATTTTGTAAATTATTTAAGATCCACAAATTCACAAAATTAATTTTACAAATATTCTTCCCCTTCAAAAAAGTTTAAATTGCAATTCACACCTTTATTTTTAAGAATGTTTCCAACTTCACGACAAATAAATTCATATGAGAAAAAACTACCATAAAATTGTAGATTAACTTTTTCAGTAAAAATTGTTGGATTTATAAAAATATATAATAGCCTGTCAATGTAACATTCTAACATAGACTTAATTTTTTCTTTAAAAATAACATTTGTTATCAACTCATCAGGAGGTAAATGAAAGGGAAACACCATTTCACAAATATCATAAAAAGAAATAAATTTGTATACTTGTATCAAACAATTATTATCAAAATATTCTATTTTACCTAAATCAAAATAGATTTTAAAATCTTTCATAAAAACCTCTGAGCAAAAATCTACTCAAAAATTAGATGATTAAAACTTCTAAAAAACAAAAGGACAAAAACATCTGTCCCTTTGTTTACTAAATTTCAGCTAATTTCTTCGACATAAATAACACCTACAATATTAGCAATTTCTTCCATCAAACGAAGATGTTCAAATCTTCCTGATAGTTCTAGAGTAATAAATGATGCTATTTTTTTTTCTGGAACATCAAAATATTCAATTCTTTCTGAATTAACATCTCCAAATGCAGTTCTAGAATCAGTCATTCTAATGCCATTCTCAGCACAGTATACTAGTACCCGATTATATGCCTCTGTAGATCTAACAACGATATACAATTCGATTATCTTTGAACGACTTTGAAGATATTTTTTTAAAGGTTGGAACATAGTTATAACACTCCAAACAGACATTGCTCCTAGTACGGCTCCTTCATAAAAACCAACACCTATAGCTAGACCGATTCCAGCTGAAGCCCATATTCCGGCTGCAGTTGTTAAACCAGTTATTTTCTTTTTATCTGTAATAAGTATTGTTCCAGCCCCAAGAAAACCAACACCTGATATAACTTGCGCACCTAAGCGTGTAGGATCTCCTGTACCAAATTTATAAGATACATACTCATTAGTCATCATAATTAAACATGCAGCCAGACAAACAATACTATGTGTACGAATACCTGCTGGTTGAGATTTACTTCCTCTCTCTAAACCAATTACTCCACCAATAACTAATGACAGTACAATTCTTAATACAATTTCGATATATGATAGTCCTAAGCTTGTTGCCTGCATTATTATTTCCTTTTTCTACTAGCTGGTCTCTGAGTAAAGTATAATACAGAACCAGAAATTATCATTAATACAATAGTATAAACGAACACAAGTGCTTGAGCATTTGAAGTTGCTGTTTCATCACCTGCTGAACGAATAGTTATACCCAGCGGTTGAGCTAATGGATGGTAAAGAAATACAGATAAGTCGAAGTCAGTTAATAAAGAGTTAAAGTTTAAAGCAATAACAGAGAGAACAACCGGTAAAATAAATGGAATGATAACCTTCATCATAGTATAAAAAGGTGAAGCACCCATACTTCTTGCTGCATCTTCCATCTCATCATCAACACTAAATAAAATAGCACGTACCATTCTATAAGAAAATGGGATTTTTACAACTATATATGCAATAAGTAGAATTACCAAACTACCTACCAAAATCTGATTCAAGACAAGAAATTGTGGCTGATTAAAAGTAAATAATAAACTTACTGCTAAAAGTGTACTTGGTAGTAACCAAGGAAGTAGAGCACCATATTCAAATAAGAAATCAAAGCGAGCTTTATGTTTTCTGACAACTCGAGCAAATACAACTGCGAGAATTGTTGCTGTTGTCGCAGCGATAATAGAATAAATAAAGCTGACCAAGAATGGAGAGAATGCCGCACTATTACTAAAGAATAAGCGATAATTTTCTAAAGTAAAGTTTGATAATGTTAAGTTACCTGTTTGAATTGCAACTGGATCTGTAAATGAGTATAATACTATAAAAATTAGTGGAAGCATGAAAACTGTGAACAATCCATATGCTACAATGTGAGCAATGATATTCCAAGGCTTAGATGCAATTTTTTGTTTTTTAAGAGGCGCTTTAGTCTTAGAGATAGAAATATAATTTCCACCTTTTTCTATCTTATTCATGATAGTAAGCAAAATTGTAGTTGCAATACCTAAAATAATTGCAAGTAAGGCAGCTAAATCACGAGAATTCCCCATCCCTGCAAATGTAATAATCATTGGATTTATAGTTTGAAATCCTTTACCACCAACAATCATGGGTGCTGCTACTGCAGACAAACCACTAAGAAAAACCATAATAGTAAGTGCAAATAGAGTTGGAATTAAGGTTGGTAACACTACTTTTCGGAAAACAGTAAATGGTTTTGCTCCCATATTTCGTGCAGCCTCAATAGTGTGATAGTCAACGCTTCGAATTGTATTTGTTAAAAACAATGTATGATTAGCAGTTCCTGAAAATGTCATAATGAATAAGACTGCACCATACCCAATAAACCAGTTAGGGTCTAAAGAAGGGATAACATTTTGTAAAAATTTTGTTATCAATCCATAAGGACCATAGACAAATTTATATCCAGTCGCTAAAACCACTCCTCCATAAATTAAAGAGGTCATATAGCCTAATTTTAAAATTTTAGCACCTTTAATATCAAAGTACTCTGTAAATAGAACACAAAGAATACCTACGACATTAACTGTAATAATGAGTGAAAATGCTAACTTAAAACTGTTCATAATACTCTGAAGTGCCCTCTCAGATTTTAGAACACGATGTACAGCTTCAAGGGAAAATTCTCCTCCTTTTACAAATACATTCACTACTAGATCAAAGTTTGGATAAATAATAAATGTTACTAGGAACCAGATTAACCCTAAACGAATAAGCCAATCTTTTAAATTTAATTTATGACGCATACTGCACCTCCTTAAAATTGCAGAACGTCTGATGGTGTGATAAATAAGTCCACACTTTCTCCGACAGATCTAATAGCAGCCTGACTATCAATACTTGTTACATTAAGAATCTGACTTTCAGAAACTTTTATTGTATAGTGAATTGTAACTCCAGAAAACTCAACATCAATAATTGTTCCTTTTAGAATGAAATCTTGTTCAGTTTCACGATTGAATCGAACTTTCTCTAATCGAATGTATCCTTTTTTATCTTCTAAGAAAACGCTTGCATTTTTCAGTAATACTTCGTGGACTGTTTCATCGGTCAAAACATTAATATCGCCAATAAAATCACATACAAATTCAGTTTGAGAATTATGATAAATCTCTACAGGTGTACCGACCTGTTCGATGTATCCATTGTTAAAGACTGCAATTCTATCAGATAAAGTTAAGGCTTCCTCTTGGTCATGAGTAACATATAAAGTAGTAATACCTAACTCTTTTTGAAGTCTTTTCAACTCTTTTCTCAAATCTACACGTAATTTTGCGTCAAGGTTTGACAATGGTTCATCTAGACAAAGAATTTTAGGTTCAAGAACCAGAGCACGAGCCAATGCTACCCTTTGTTGTTGACCCCCAGATAATTCTGATACATTACGCTGTAACTGTTGATCAGAGATCTTAATTTTTGCTGCTACTGCTGATACTTTAGCTTTAATAACATCTGGAGCTACCTTCTTAACTTTTAAACCAAATGCAATATTATCAAAAACAGTCATAGTTGGAAATAGCGCATAAGATTGAAATACAATACCAATTCCACGCTTTTCAGGTTCCAAATGAGTGACATCTGTTCCATTAACTTCAATACTTCCTGATGATGGATCTAGAAAACCTACCAATGCTCTCAAAGTAGTTGATTTACCACATCCTGAAGGCCCAAGAAATGTAAAAAATTCCCCTTCATGTATATCTAAATTCAGATTATCAATTGCAACAAAATCACCATATTTAATTTGAATATTATCAAATTTAATCATCTCACTAACTCCCTCTATTACTAAACCAAAAGCCTCTCTTTATTTCTTCCATAAATTTAGAAATAATAGAGAGACTTGGACATAAAAATTAACTCTTATTTCTTATTGTACGTATTCTAATTCAGCTTTTTCTACCCATTCATCCAAATGCTTTCCAACAGCTTCCCAGTCAATATTTTGTGGTTTCACTTGATCCACAAATTTTTTCGTATCTTCAGGTAACTCTGTTAGCGCATCTTTATTTGCAGGAATAGATCCAAAGTTCTTACTATATTCTACTTGAATTTCTGTTTGACCAAACCAATCAATAAATTCTTTAGCTAACGCTTGTTTTTTACTAGTGCTTAAAACCATAGTTTGTTCAGTTACAAATGGTACACCAATCTCAGGAGTCATAACTTTGAAAACAACATTTTGTTCTTTTTGTCCAACTAATGCACCAGAACCCCACATCATTCCATATTGTATTGGATCTTCTTTGTCTAACATCTTAACAATTGAACTTTCTCCCTTTTGAAGAGTGTATGCATTTTTCAGATATTCTTTTGCTGCTTCCCAACCTTTTTCAGAAACACCTAATTCACCTTTATCATCAAGGTATCGAACTAAGATACTTGCTAGAATTGCCCGTCCTGTTCCACCTGAGAGCCCAGAAATTGAATATTTACCTTTATACTTACTACCTAATTCAGTCCAATCTTTAGGCATTTCTTTTACATCAGGCGCTCCAATTAAAACTAATGGTTGAACAATCACAGGATTATAATAATTATCTTTATCTGATAAAGATTGATCAATTTTATCTAACCATTTAGGCTTGTACTGTACTAGTAATTTTTGATCTCTAATTTTATTTGAATCAACAGCACCAATTCCAAATACCATATCTGCAACTGCATTATTCTTCTCGGCAATAACACGGTCTGCTAATTGAGCGCCAGGGATATCAACCATTTTTATATTAAAACCAGCTTCTTTTGCTTTAGCAGTTAACCAATCACCACGACCATTTGAGACTGAGTTCGAATAGATTACTAGTTCTTGACTTTTATCAGCTTTTTCTTCAGATGAAGAAGCAGTCGTAGAATTTGAACCGCCAGAGCAAGCAGCAAGTGTAGTAAGAGCAACTCCCGTTGCAAGTACAGTAGACCAAACTTTCATTTTTTTCATGATAAGTTCTCCTTTTTTATTATTTTATTTAAATTTTTCATGATATGGAACAAATTGTCTCATATCTTCAAATACAGTATAGTCAATACGGTTTACAGTAATAGTTGGAATCTTCTCTAATAAAATTTCAGTTAATTCTGCTCTGACTTTAGTAAACTCTTCTTCCTCCTCTTCGGTTAGAGGAATCCGAAGATACCCAATTGAAATATGGAATTGATATCTATCATGATTAGGGAAACGAACACCTGCTTTTTCTGAGACATAAGTACGAATTTCTTCTAATCTCTTTGCAGAAGCTTCATCTGCAGGTTCAACTAGTATGTTTTGTTTTCCCATTTCAGTTACACGCATATGAATTTCTTCATCCAACAATGGAAAAATTTCAAGTTGTTTAGCAAAGTAATCATGTATTTCCTGTAAAGGTGTATCTAGAGGAAGATTACTGCTCCAAAACTCCGTTTCACGATTTTCATGGCACAACAATTCAATTACAGTCATGTGAATAGAATTCCTTGGAGTTAAAGTAAACTTATCGATAAATGGTAATTCTCTATAACGTGATTGAATAATATCAACAACTTCCATCAAATCTTGTTTAGTATAAAGATTTGCTACAACTGTATTCCCAGGGAAATGATTAAATTCCCCATTCTCTTTGAACTTAATTTTTGTTAAGTTTTTCATATAAAGACCTTCTTTTTTATATTTGACATCGGTGTCATCATGTTTACATTATACAATGAAACCGTTTCCTTTGTCAAGCGCTTTCAAAAAATTTTTTAAAAAAATTTATCTTTCATTAAATATGAATTTCATTAAAAGGTTAAGTAATTTTTCCAAAATACAGCACTCATATAGACAGTATCATCAATTATAGCCATTGGGATTTTTTGATTGCCAATTCCATGTATCTCTACACATGTCTTCAATCGATTTTGTTGTCCTCCAATTTAATTCCTTATATGCTTTGTCTGCATTTGCATAACAAGTCGAAACGTCTCCTGATCGTCTTGGTACAATTTTATACGGAATTGGAACCTTATTAACACTTTCAAATGTATTTACAAGTTGTAATACACTTGTGCCTTCTCCTGAACCAAGGTTATAAATATAAACATCTGTTTTTTCAGATACTTTTTCTAAAGCTTTTATATGCCCTATCGCTAAATCCACTACATGGATATAATCGCGAACACCAGTACCATCTACCGTATCATAATCATCTCCAAAAACACTTAGCTCTGGTCGCTTACCTACCGCTACTTGTGCAATAAAAGGCATTAAGTTGTTAGGAATGCCTGATGGATCTTCTCCAATCAACCCCGACTCATGAGCACCAATCGGATTGAAATAACGAAGCAACGCAATACTCCACTCTGAATCTGCTACATGAACATCTTTTAAAATTTGTTCAAGCATCACTTTTGTGTACCCATACGGATTCGTTGCACTTGTCGGCATCGTCTCAATAAGGGGAGACTGATTGTGAACGCCGTATACAGTCGCACTCGATGAAAATACAATCTTTTTAACATTAAACTCTGACATCACTTCAACAAGAGCTAATGTGCTCATAATATTATTTTCGTAATACATTACAGGCTTTTGCACGGATTCGCCGACAGCTTTGTATCCTGCAAAATGAATTGCAGCCTCAATAGATTCTTGTTCAAAAACTTTTCTCAATCCTTGTTTATCACAAACATCTAATTCGTAAAACGCAGGACGTTGCCCTGTAATTGCTTCAATACGATCTAATACTAAAATGCTTGAGTTTGAAAGGTTGTCGACAATAACGACTTCCTTACCTAAATTTAGTAATTCTACTACGGTATGGCTACCAATATAACCAGCTCCGCCTGTTACCAATATTGCCATTTGGGTTTCCTCCTAATTAATTCCAACCGACTTAACAAATCTCATAAACGCTTCATGCCCAGACGGTGTATTCTTATAAACTCCTGCATCTTCCAGAACTCTCGCAAACACTTGTCCTACTTCGTGTTGAACTACGCTATTAACCTCTTCTTTATTAATGCGAGGATATTTTTCTTTCAATTGGTCGGCCCATTCTAAATGATAATCCGCAATTGCGTTATCCTCTCCTAAAAGATATTTTCCAACTTCTTCTAACTCTGGTTTCAAACGAGGTGGTAATATCGCAAGTCCCATCACTTCGATTAACCCGATATTTTCCTTTTTAATATGTTGTACATCTTGATGAGGATGGAAAACACCATCTGGGTATTGTTCAGTAGTATGATTATCTCTTAGAACAATATCTAATTCATATCTCCCGTCCACTTTACGAGCAATAGGAGTCACCGTATGGTGTGGGACATCTGCAGTCATTGCAATGATGTCTACTTCTAAATCTGAATATTCTCTCCACTTGTTTAGAATTTTAGTAGCTAAATCTAACAAGCGATTTTTATTTTCACTTTGTAACCTAATTACTGACATTGGCCATTTTACAATACCAGCATTAACATCCTCAAAGTCTTTAAAACGAAATTCACTCTCAAATTTTGCTTTTTCCATTGGGAAAATATATTTCCCTCCTTGGTAGTGGTTATGACTAAGAATAGAGCCTCCTGAGATAGGAAGATCAGAATTTGAACCAGCAAAATATCCTGGCAAAATATCAACAATCTCCAATAATTGTTCAAATGTTTTAGAGGTAATAGCCATTGGTACATGTTGACTATTCAAAAATATCGCATGCTCATTAAAATATGAGTAGGGAGAATACTGGAATCCCCATACTTCGTCACCAAGTTTCAACCGAATAATTCTATGATTCGAACGTGCTGGATAATTTATTCGACCTTGATATCCTTCATTTTCCATACATAGTAAACATTTAGGATAATTAGTTGCTTTTACTAATTTTTCAGCAGCAATTGTTTTTGGATCTTTTTCGGGTTTTGACAAATTTATCGTAATCTCTAGCTCTCCGTATTTAGTTGATGCTCGAAACTCAATATTCTTAGCAATAGCAGAAGTTTTAATATAATCACTATCTTTACTTAACTTATAAAACTCTTCAACTGCTTCTTGAGGTGATATATCATATGAACTCCAAAAAATATCATTTAATCGACTAGGTAAAGGAACTATGAAATTCATTAACTCTGCTCCTAAACATTCCTTTTCCTCGATTAAATCTTTAATTTTACCGTTTTTTAAGGCGATTTCCACTAAGTAATCTTTTATTTGTTTCAGGTCATTTTCATCGGAAATACGATCAGTTCCCTCCTCACCTATTAACGCTAGTACTCTATTTTTCACATATATTTTGTCAATTTCATTATACATTCCGTATTCAATTACTCTATCAACAAAATTATCAATAATTGTTTTCATATATTTTTCTTTCTAATTTATGTTCCCATATTTTCTATACATTATCCATTTATAAATTGATTGCGTAGTATGAGCAATTTTATCAAGGTGATGAATAATATCTAAAGCACCAATTACTTCAGAAACATTCCCATCATCTTCAAATATGTAATTCATGATTTTCTTTTCAATATTTATACTAAGCTCTTCTATCTCATTCTGTTTTTGTATAACAACCATATCTAAACATCCAGATTGTTCCTCTCTATAACAAGATATAGCCCTATTCATATGCAGTCCGATAACTTCATGAAGTATTTTTATTTCTGAAATAATTTTCTTCAAAATTTCATTGCTTTGAATAATCTGTAGATTTTTTAAAATTTCAACAATTCTATCCCCAATACGTTCAATGTCAGTTGATATTTTTATTACACTAATAATTCTTCTTAAGTCATATGAAACGGGATGTTGTAAACAAATTAACTCATATCCTTTTTTATCAACATTTAGAACTGACTCATTTATGATTAAATCTTCTTTAATCAATTCTATTCGTTCTTCATTTGATAAATATTCAAATAACTTCTCATATTTATCAAGCACAGATACCCAAATGGTCTCTAAATTATTTGATAATTCTATAATTTCATTTTCTAAATATAACCTTAACATTTAGGTACCTCTTCTTAACAAAGTTCAATAGTAACAATTAATATTTTAAACAATATATCAAACATCAATAACTAGAATACTTGCATCATCTTTCTTTCCATAGATTGGATCAATAGCAGAAGAATTAAATCTCATCTTAATTAACTCTTCAAAAGTTTTATTTTGATTATTTTGATAGAATTCATAAAAGCCATCGCTCATTAAAACAATTTGTTCACTAGTAACATCTATTTGATTAATAATAGCATGGTCTAAAAATCTCTCATCCAACGAACCTATCCAGTACCCACTCGGTTGATTAGATAATTTTCTGATTTTTTGTAAAATAATTTTTTTATTTAAAACACTATTTGTACCAATTGAGTCTTTTATCTCATTTTTCCCTTTTTCAAATAAGTTATCTACTCTATGATCAGTTATTTCCATTTCGTTTACTAACATGACGCAGTCACCTAGCATCATATACTCCAACTTTTTTTCTGAAAGTTTAGCAAATATAAAAGCAAATGTTGGTAAGCGATAATACTCTGTTAATTCATATGAGTTTAAACCGATTTCATCTTTAACCTCTAGTAAAGCAGTTTCAAATATTTGTTTAAGAGTTTTTGATTCTTTACAATTAACCGACAAACTTTCTGATAAAATATGTACAACTTCTGAGACTGAATAACCTATCTCCTCTTTAGAATTATATAAATCTGTAGCTCCATCAATAATCCAAAAATACTGATTTTGTGAACCTACAGCATCCTCATTTTCTACGGAACTTCCTTGTATCGAACAAATTTTATTTATCTTTACCATAATACTTCAACCCTTTTAGTGTCAAAAGTAAACCAATTCCTGTCACTGTTAAGAATAGTTCCATAATCTTGTTCGAACCAGTCTTTGGTAATTTTTGTTTTACCTCTACTATTTCTTTAGATTTATTAATATGATTTTCAGTTTCTCTGCCATCTCCAACTATTTTATGGTTCACTTCTTCTATCTTATTATCTTGTTTATTGTCGATCTTGTCATTAATTTGTCTATTATCTTTACTTGAGTTAAACTCTCCTTTCTTCTGGTTACTATCAATTACATTATTTGAATTAGATTGTTTTTCATGCACATATGAACTTGTTTTAAATTTTTCCTCTTTGTTTTTTTCTTTTTCGTTTTTATCACTTAAGTTATTTGTTACAATTTTGTAAAGCCCATTCTCCGTTACAATATTGAAATTACCATCGCTATCACGTATAACTGGTTCTTTCCCATTTGCATTAGATTTGATGAATGATATATACTTACCGGATAAATTATAAAATTGGTTATTTAAAACGGTTATTTTACCCTTTGAATCCTCAATAACAATTCCTTCTTTACCACCGAATATACTATTCTCTGAGACTACTAAATTATCACTAACTCGTAATAATTCAATATTTGGTTGTTCTGTTTCCTTAGAATTATTATTAATTACATTTTTTGTTACAGTAATATCTGATACTTTTCCTAAATATTCTGCACTATCTTTTGCTACTCTAATAGCCTTTGTTTTAGGATCAGAAATATAAAATGTATTTTCAGTAATAACGACTTTCTTATTTAAATCAAGTTCATCTTTTACATTTTTATAACTAAAAGCATTTATTAAGGCTGCACCATTTTCTCTATAATGTACACTTTCTCCTTTTACTTTCTTATCAAATCTATTTCCTTTAATTAAAATATCAGTGAATCCTGTAAAACGTACACCAGAATACATCATGTTATCAAAATGATTATTTAAAATTTTAATATTAGAGGGGTTCTGTGTCGACAATGTTTGATAGTGTGTACCAATTGCTGTTACTAATTCTCCAGATTTATCACTTTTACCAAAATATGAATTTTGAATAGTAACATTTTCAGATTTTTTCCCATCATCATTCAAAGCATAAGGAAAACCTTTTCTAGTCAATGGTTCAATCTGAATACTCTCCTTACTTATAATTTGCCCATCTTTCATAGTTTTAGGTAAAGCTTGACCAAGAAAACGAGAATTATCGACTAATACATTTTTCGAACCTGCAATTTGAATAGCATGCCCTTGATAACTATCCTTGAATGTTACGTTTTTTATAGTTACGTTATTTGAATTCCCAATAGCAAATGCACCTGAAGAATTTATAAGTGGTAGATTTTTTGCTTTAGTTCCTTCTTCATTCAAAGCACCGTTCATATCAATAGTACCACCAGAATAACTAATATCTTCTGTTGGGCCCCATTCTACTTGCGCACCATCATCCGTAAATAAACCTGTCATAAAAACAATAGAAGGGTGATTCTTAATATTTATACCATTTAGAATTGTAGCTTTCTCATTCAATTCTAAGTGTGTATGACTTTTTAAAAAAACAATTTCTTTTACTAAATAAGTTCCTTCAGGAAAATATACATTTCCTCCGCCTAGTCCTTTAGCTGCAGCATCTATTGTATCTTGAATTGCTTGACGATCATCATTAACCCCGTCACCTATTGCTCCATAATCTTTAACATTCAAAGCTACGTGTTCGTTCAGATTAGTACTTAAAATAGTATTCACTTCCATCCCAGAGATGTTACCAATCATAGTATCATTTGTTATATCAGGTTTATTTTGATTAATACTCACTCCTCCATTATTATCAGTACTTAAACTTGAATTGTTATCAAGACTGAGAGTATCAGAATGGGGTTCCGCAGATAATGATGTAGATGTGCTACTCAACAAAGAGTTCATTTGCATATTATCTTTAGACGAAGAAGTTTCACCAACTACTTCATTAGCTAAAACACTTTGTGTTCCAATAAATAAAACCGCTAAGAGAACTGAGCAAACTCCCACCTTAGACTTACGAATAGAGAAAACCTCATTTTGTTGAAAAGATTTCATATTAGCCTCCAATTAAAAATATTATGTCCTAATTTAATATTCATATAAATTCCATACCAGAAAATGACACCGCTGTCATTTTCTTTATAATATATTTTTAAATCAAAATTGTCAAGGAATAACACAATAAAATATCAAAATTGTGAAAGCGTGACCATTTATATATCTAACCATACTTCTAATAATTCTTTAACCTTCCATTCAAAAGTGATTACTATCTTTCTTAGCTTGAACATAAAAATATCCTATTCACTGTATTTAAAGCATGTTGACATCTCGTAAAATACTAATTTATAAATACAAGAACAAATATCTTGTCATGCAAGCATTCGCCAGGTATATTTACATGAATATCGTTCATATAGCGGATTGAAATCAAAACAATACAATATATTTCTTAAATAGATTTTCTATAAAAGCTAGATTCAAGCTCTATAAAAATAGACGCAGTTCTTCTAAAATACTGGAATAGGACATATAAATCATTGCAGACACGTGTTTTATAGATTATTTCAAAAGAATGACTAGAACATGAAAAATAGTCTCAAAACTTTGAACAATATTCTGAAAACAAAAAAGAAAGACGCGAGTTTCCACAACCTCATTCGTGGAAACTCGCGTCTTTCAAAAAATAGGGTGAATTGAAAACTAGAACAAGACACTACATTTTCTAAATGATGCCTAATAAAAATTCTAAATGCTACACCAAATTGCTCACATCTCATTTCAAACCATACAGTATATTGAAACTATAAGAGTACACCTTTGCTTCTAAAATATTGCTAGAAATTAATTTGACTATCCTGATTAATTTGTCCTGTTTTTATTTCATTTTACTATAGGACTTTCAATTGAAAACAACAGTTTTACACTCAATTAGACTTTTTAGAAACAGAATCACTATTACTTGACTGTAGTTTGTCATTTTTTTGATGAAGCTAATACTTTTTCAGAAACTGTTTTGAAAGTCTCAATGATATAGTCCACTTCTTCATCG
>CAURTW010000013.1:0-28877 GCA_963527705.1 uncultured Streptococcus sp. | reverse complement strand
TTGCGGAAAAGGAAAAACTTGAAAAAGAATTAGAAGAATTGAAATTGGTCCGCCGACCAGAAGTGGTAGAACGCATTAAGATTGCCCGTTCATATGGTGACCTTTCAGAAAACAGTGAATACGAAGCAGCTAAGGATGAACAAGCTTTTGTCGAAGGACAAATCTCTAGCTTGGAAACAAAAATCCGTTATGCTGAAATCGTCAATAGCGACTCAGTTGCCGATGATGAAGTGGCGATTGGAAAAACAGTCACTATCCAAGAAATTGGTGAGGACGAGGAAGAAGTTTATATTATCGTAGGTTCAGCCGGTGCAGATGCCTTTGCGGGTAAAGTTTCAAATGAAAGCCCAATTGGACAAGCCTTGATTGGCAAGAAAACAGGTGACACAGCAACCATTGAAACACCTGTTGATAGCTATGATGTAAAAATCTTGAAGGTTGAAAAAACAGCCTAAAAACAGAAAAAAGGAGTGAGGAGGCAGTGCGCTTCACTCACTCCTTTTTCCATTTTAAATTGAATTGGAGACGTTATGAGTTCAAAGAAGAAAAAAAATAAGATGGAGCGTGGTTTAACTAATCGTCACGTACAGGTTATGGCCATCGCTGGGACAATCGGAACAGGACTCTTTTTGGGAGCAGGTCGCTCTATTAGCCTAACAGGTCCTTCCATTGTACTAATTTATATGATTACGGGGGCCTTCATGTTCCTCATGATGCGTGCAGTTGGGGAAATGCTCTACCAAGACCCTGAGCAACATACCTTTATCAACTTTATCACGCGCCATTTGGGTAAGGGCTGGGGTTATTTCTCGGTTTGGTCTTACTGGCTATCCGTTGTCTTTATCGGTATGGCGGAAATCACTGCTATCTCTCACTATGTTCAGTTCTGGTTTCCTAGCTGGCCAAGTTGGATGATTGAGATTGGATTTTTGACCATTCTAGCCTTAGTCAATCTGATTGCGGTGAAGCTCTTTGGGGAAGTTGAGTTTTGGTTTGCTATGGTTAAGATTGTGGCTATTTTAGCCATGATTGCCACAGGAGTCTTTATGGTCTTGACAGGCTTTAAGACACCACATGGAGTAGCAAGTTTGGCTAATATCGCCGACAATTTCTCACTATTTCCTAATGGTGGAGTTAACTTTGTCATGGCCTTCCAGATGGTTTTCTTTGCCTATCTCATGATTGAGTTTATCGGGGTAACGACTTCAGAAACCAAAAATCCACGTCAGGTCTTGCCAAAAGCCGTTAAGGAAATTCCTTTGCGTATCGCCTTTTTCTACGGTGGTGCCCTCTTAGCCATCATGGCTATCATTCCTTGGCGTGAACTTGCATCGGCTGATTCTCCCTTTGTTACAGTATTTGAATTGGCAGGTGTCAAGTGGGCAGCAGCCTTGATTAACTTTGTCGTCTTGACGTCAGCAGCATCTGCCCTTAACTCAACTCTCTACTCAACAGGTCGTCATTTGTATCAGATTGCCCATGATTCGCCAAATCGCTTCCTAAAAGCAATTAAGGCAGATACTCTCTCTCGCCACAACGTGCCACAAAATGCCATCATTGCCTCAGCAATCTTGATTGCCCTAGCAGCCTTTATCAACATCTTGCCAGGTGTGTCGGATGCCTTTGCCTTGATTACGGCATCATCATCAGGTGTCTATATCGCGATTTATATCTTGATTATGGTGGCTCACCTTAAATACCGCAAGTCACCAGACTTTATGGCAGATGGCTATCTCATGCCGCATTATCGTTTCCTAAATCCCTTAACCATGCTCTTCTTTGCCTTTGTCTTTGTAACCCTCTTTTTACAAGAGTCTACATTTGTCGGAGCAATCGGTTCAGCTATCTGGATTATCGGTTTCGGGATTTATAGCCAGTGGAAATTTAGAAAATAGATTAAGGACTCATCAACTCAGGTTGGTGAGTTTTTGCTAGTTTGACAGTCTATTGAAATAAGACTATAATCAAGCTGTATCAGTTTTCGAGGAGGTTTAGATGTACTTTAGATTGGAAAATAAGGAATCCCATAAATCACAAGAAATAGGGAATCTGATTCGTGTTTATAACCGTTCAAAAAGAGAAGAGGCTGAAAGTGAGCCACTTAATCTTTATGTCGAAGATGAAAAGGGTAATCTCCTGGCAGGTTTGATAGCAGAGACTTTTGGAAATTGGCTAGAAATCGAGTATTTATTTGTAAAAGAGGAACTGAGAGGGCAAGGAGTCGGTTCAAAACTATTGCAGCAAGCAGAAACTGAAGCTAAGAATCGAAACTGTCGTTTTGCTTTTGTCAATACTTACCAGTTTCAAGCTCCAGATTTTTATAAAAGGCATGGCTACAAGGAAGTCTTTACCTTACAAGACTATCCCTACATTGGGCAAAGATATTATTACCAAAAGAATCTGTAAGAAGAATATGAAAGCATAAATCAAAGAGGGGTTCTTGACATAAGTATGAAGGGGATTCTCGATAAATACCAGTGAAATCCTACAAATTGTGTCTTTCTAGACGATATTGAGGACAATACAATCGTAGCTGAGACATTAGATGTGAAATCCTACGATGCTGTATATGTTTTGAAAAAAATTGAATAAGCAGAAAACTCTCTATCATTTAGGTGGTAGAGATTTTTTGTTAATAAAATTTTACAAAATGACATTTATATATTGCATTAAGTTAGATATATGATATAATGTTGTTAAAAAGAGGCGCAACTTTTTAAAACTATAAGGAGGACGCAGGTGGCTAAAAATTTAAAATTAAAATTAGCTCGGGTAGAGCTTGATTTAACTCAGGGTCAACTAGCAGATGCTGTCGGGGTGACGCGCCAGACTATTGGTTTGATAGAAGCGGGGAAATACAATCCCAGTCTCTCGCTCTGCCAGTCCATTTGTAGATGTTTAGGGAAAACCCTAGACCAATTATTTTGGGAGGAAGAAGATGGTAAATAAATTTATTCATTATCAATTACTTGACGAAAGAGAAGAACAACTAATCAATAAAGCTGGGGCAGAGTCTTTTTCACTCTTTATTGGGCTTGTACTTCTAAGCTATTTGGTGGCAGTATTAGCCCCCTCTCTTTTTAATCCGAATTTTCTAGTCTATACTCTGATAGTAGGAATTTTATTCTTTTTCAATCGTGCCCGTTATCTGGGAGTGACCTACTATAGTCGTTTTCATTTTACGATTTTGGGTTGTTTTTTACTAACCTTGGCTATTACGGCTCTTTTGATGTTGCAGAATTATCAATTTAACATAGAAATTTATCAGCACAATCCCTTGAATGTTAAATACTTATCTGCTTGGGTCATTACTTATCTGATTTACCTTCCTTGGGTTTTTATCGGTAATCTCGGTCTGAAGAGCTATGGCGAATGGGCTCAGAAAAAGTTTGAACAAGATATGGATGAATTGGAGAGTGGTGAATAGCTTGTTACTCTTTTCTCAATCCAGCTAAAATGTGATATAATAGTACTAATTTATTGGAATACATGAAAGTTCTTGAAAATTTTCATGTGTTTCTAGCTAAGGAAGTAGGAAAAGTATGTATCCAGATGATAGTTTGACATTGCACACGGACTTGTACCAGATCAACATGATGCAGGTTTACTTTGACCAAGGGATTCACAATAAGAAGGCAGTTTTTGAGGTTTATTTCCGCCAACAGCCTTTTAAGAACGGCTATGCGGTTTTTGCTGGTTTGGAAAGAATTGTGAGTTATCTTGAAGATTTGCGTTTTTCAGATAGTGATATTGCCTATTTGGAGTCGCTGGGCTATCATGGGGAATTCTTGGACTACCTTCGCAATTTCAAGTTGGAGTTGACCGTTCGTTCTGCCCAAGAAGGGGACTTGGTCTTTGCTAATGAACCGATTGTGCAGGTGGAGGGTCCTCTAGCTCAATGTCAGTTGGTCGAAACAGCTCTTTTGAACATCGTCAACTACCAGACCTTGGTGGCGACCAAGGCAGCTCGCATTCGTTCGGTCATCGAAGATGAACCTTTGATGGAGTTTGGGACACGTCGGGCGCAAGAGATGGATGCGGCTATCTGGGGAACACGCGCGGCGGTGATTGGTGGCGCCAATGGAACTAGCAACGTGCGTGCTGGTAAACTCTTTGATATTCCTGTCTTGGGGACCCATGCACATTCCTTGGTGCAGGTTTATGGCAATGATTATGAGGCTTTCAAGGCTTATGCTGCGACCCACAAAAATTGCGTCTTTCTTGTGGACACTTATGACACCCTTCGCATCGGTGTACCAGCTGCTATTCAGGTAGCGCGTGAGCTGGGCGACCAGATTAACTTTATGGGTGTGCGGATTGACTCTGGTGATATTGCCTATATTTCTAAGAAAGTCCGTCAGCAACTGGACGAGGCTGGATTTACAGAGGCTAAGATTTATGCTTCAAATGACCTAGATGAAAATACCATCCTCAACCTTAAGATGCAAAAGGCCAAGATTGATGTCTGGGGTGTGGGAACCAAGCTGATTACAGCCTATGACCAACCAGCTCTTGGGGCAGTTTACAAGATTGTGGCCATCGAAGATGAAAATGGTAACATACGCAACACCATCAAGCTGTCTAATAATGCGGAAAAGGTGTCTACGCCAGGTAAGAAGCAGGTGTGGCGCATTACCAGTCGTGAAAAAGGCAAGTCAGAAGGTGACTACATCACTTATGATGGTGTGGATGTGAGCGACATGACAGAAATCAAGATGTTCCATCCGACTTATACCTACATCAAGAAGACCGTTCGTAATTTTGATGCTGTTCCTCTCTTGGTGGATATTTTCAAAGACGGGAAATTGATTTACAACCTGCCTAGCTTGACTGAGATTCAGGCTTATGCCCGTAAGGAATTTGACAAGCTTTGGGATGAGTACAAGCGCGTGCTCAATCCGCAGCATTATCCGGTGGATTTGGCGCGTGATGTATGGCAAGACAAGATGGACTTGATTGACAAGATGCGCAAGGAAGCCCTTGGTGAAGGAGAAGAAGAATGAGTTTGCAAGAAACGATTATCCAAGAACTGGGTGTTAAACCAGTAATTGATGCCCAGGAAGAAATTCGTCGTTCCATTGATTTCTTAAAAAGATATTTGAAAAAACATCCTTTCCTAAAAACCTTTGTACTAGGGATTTCTGGAGGACAAGACTCAACCTTGGCAGGACGCTTGGCCCAATTAGCTATGGAAGAACTGCGAGCAGAAACTGGCGATAACAGCTACAAATTTATCGCTGTCCGCCTGCCATACGGAGTGCAAGCTGATGAAGTAGATGCTCAAAAAGCACTAGCCTTTATCCAGCCTGATGTCAGTTTAGTCGTCAATATTAAGGAATCAGCTGACGCTATGACAGCTGCAGTTGAAGCGACAGGTAGTCCTGTTTCAGATTTTAACAAGGGCAATATCAAGGCTCGTTGCCGTATGATTGCTCAGTATGCCCTTGCTGGTTCCCATAGCGGAGCAGTCATTGGAACAGACCACGCCGCGGAAAATATCACAGGTTTCTTTACCAAGTTTGGTGACGGGGGTGCAGATATTCTCCCTCTTTATCGCCTCAATAAACGCCAAGGAAAACAACTCTTAAAGGAACTTGGTGCAGACCCAGCCCTTTATGAAAAAATCCCAACAGCAGACCTAGAAGAAGACAAACCAGGCCTAGCTGATGAAGTAGCCCTCGGAGTCACTTATGAAGAGATTGACGACTACCTAGAAGGCAAAACAATCAGCCCAGAAGCCCAAACAAGAATTGAAAACTGGTGGCACAAAGGCCAACACAAACGCCACTTACCAATCACCGTATTTGATGACTTTTGGGAGTGAGACAGAAATCGGTAACTCACAGAGTTCGATTTCGTCGTCTCACCCCCGCAACGATGACTAGGTTTGAAAAAGCTTGCTAGAGCGCATTTCAAACCAGACAGCGACTGCGTCAAGGAACTAGATGAAAAACTTGTTTTTTAGTTATTACTGAGTTTAGTCTTTTTACCCTGAGCCTGGAAATGAGAAAGCGAGGAAGGTCCGGGGGACCTTTTTACCCTGAGCTTAGAAATGAGAAAGCGAGGTAACATTATGAAAGCAATCGGTACGCAAATGTTACAGACAGAACGTTTGATTTTGAGAAGATTTGTGGAGAGTGATGCGGAAGCCATGTTTCAAAATTGGGCTTCGTCTGCTGAGAATCTGACCTATGTCACCTGGGATCCTCATCCTGATGTTGAAGTGACTCGGAACTCGATTCGAAATTGGGTTGCATCCTATACCAATCCCAACTATTACAAATGGGCCATTTGTCTCAAAGAGAACCCAGAGCATGTGATAGGAGATATCAGCATCATTGAAATGCACGAGGAAGATTTAAGTTGTGAAATTGGCTATGTGCTAGGCAAGGAATACTGGGGTCGTGGTATGATGACGGAGGCTTTGAAAGCTGTGCTAGACTTCTGTTTCACTCAAGCAGGTTTTCAAAAGGTCAGAGCACGTTATGCTAGTCTCAACCCAGCTTCAGGCCGTGTCATGGAAAAAGCGGGAATGTCTTATCTAAAAACTATTGCCAATGGTGTGGAGAGAAAAGACTACGTTGCGGACCTTATTTATTACCAGATAAGCAGGGAAGACAGGTGATTCTCTTTTCTGTTTCTATCAAAGTCAGACCTTGTCTGGCTTTTTTTGTGCCAGATTTCTAAATAAACTGATTAAATTCCTATTTTTGCCTATCATTGTCCCTGTTTTTTCTGGAGTTTTGGAGCTATAATAGTCCTATCAAATCAAAGAATGGAGGAAGGCAATGGACAATGTAATCTTTTTTATCAGTGTTTTTCTTGCTGGAATTCTTTCCTTCTTTTCTCCTTGTATCTTACCCTTGTTACCTGTTTATGCAGGGGTCTTGTTGGATGACAAAGATGGTGCCCAGGCTTCTAGTGGAAAATATTCAATCTCACTTGTTAGTCTATTGCGAACTTTGGCCTTTATAGCAGGGATATCCTTTGTTTTTATCTTACTAGGCTATGGAGCTGGTTTTTTAGGCAATTTGCTGTATGCTTCTTGGTTTCAGTATGTGACGGGTGCGGTCATCATTCTCTTGGGCTTGCACCAGATGGAAGTCTTACATTTTCAGGGACTTTACAAGGAAAGAAGGCTACAATTACAGAGGCAGGGGCAAAAGGGTAAGGGCTATAGTCAGGCATTTTTACTGGGTTTGACCTTTAGTTTTGCTTGGACACCATGTGTGGGGCCAGTTCTGGGGTCTGTTTTGGCCTTGGCGGCTGCAGGTGGCTCAGGTGCTTGGCAGGGAGCTGGGCTCATGTTGATCTATACGCTGGGTTTGGCTCTACCATTTTTGGCTCTAGCTCTTGCCTCCAGCTATGTTTTGAAACATTTCCGAAAACTCCATCCTTATCTAGGAACCCTCAAAAAAGTGGGTGGTTTCCTCATTATCGTGATGGGAATTTTGGTGCTTTTGGGAAATGCTTCTATTTTAACAAGATTATTTGAATAGAGAGGAAGAAGAAATGAAAAAATGGCAAACATGTCTCCTTGGAGTCGGCTCAATCTGTTGTTTGGCAGCCTGTTCGGCTAAAAATATGTCAGACGAATCTACTATGAAGGAGCAAACAAAAACAGAACAAGTCAGTGCGCAAACTGCGACTAAAGGTCAGGCGGTTGCTGATTTTGAACTGACGGGAGTAGATGGCAAGACTTATCGTTTATCTGATTATAAGGGTAAGAAAGTCTATCTCAAATTCTGGGCTTCTTGGTGTTCCATCTGTTTAGCTAGCCTTCCAGATACGGATGAAATCGCTAAGGATGCTGGTGATGACTATGTTGTTTTGACAGTGGTCTCTCCTGGACACAAAGGTGAACAAGCGGAAGCTGATTTTAAAAATTGGTACAAGGGCTTGGATTATAAAAATTTCCCAGTTCTAATTGACCCATCAGGCAAACTTTTGGAAAGTTATGGTGTTCGTTCTTATCCAACTCAAGCCTTTATAGACAAGGAAGGCAAGCTGGTCAAAACGCAACCAGGTTTTATGGATAAGGATATGATTTTAAAAGAATTGAAAGAAATGGGGTAGAGAAAGGCTATGAATGATAAAGTAAAACTGTTTGTCTTGGTAGGGGTCATTCTCCTAGCCCTAACCGGTTTCTATTTTCTATTGATGCGAAATGCAGGGCAGACAGATAGCTCGCAAATTGAGAAAGCATCAGTTAGCCAAGGAGGAAAAACAGTGAAAAAAACAGAAGTGAGTAAAGATGCAGACTTGCACGAAATTTATCTAGCTGGGGGATGTTTCTGGGGAGTGGAGGAATACTTCTCACGCGTGCCTGGAGTGACAGATGCCGTTTCAGGCTATGCGAACGGTAGAGGGGAAACAACCAAGTACGAATTGATCAATCAAACAGGACATGCGGAGACTGTCCATGTCACCTATGATGCCAATCAAATTTCCCTCAAGGAAATTCTGCTTCATTACTTCCGCATTATCAATCCAACCAGCAAAAATAAACAAGGAAATGATGTGGGGACCCAGTACCGTACTGGTGTCTATTACACAGATGATAAGGATTTGGAAGTAATCAACCAAGTCTTTGATGAAGTTGCTAAAAAATATGACCAACCTCTGGCAGTTGAAAAGGAAAACTTGAAGAATTTTGTGGTGGCTGAGGATTATCACCAAGACTACCTCAAGAAGAATCCAAATGGCTACTGTCATATCAATGTTAATCAGGCTGCCTACCCCGTCATCGATGCCAGCAAATATCCTAAACCAAGTGATGAGGAATTGAAAAAGACCTTGTCACCTGAGGAGTATGCCGTTACCCAGAAAAATCAAACAGAACGAGCTTTTTCAAACCGCTACTGGGATAAATTTGAATCCGGTATCTATGTGGATGTGGCAACTGGCGAACCCCTCTTTTCATCAAAGGACAAGTTTGAGTCTGGTTGTGGCTGGCCTAGTTTCACCCAACCAATTAGTCCAGATGTTGCCACTTACAAGGAAGATAAGTCTTACAATATGACGCGTATGGAAGTGCGGAGCAGAGTTGGAGATTCTCACCTTGGCCATGTCTTTACGGATGGACCACAGGATAAGGGGGGCTTGCGCTACTGTATCAATAGTCTTTCCATTCGCTTTATTCCTAAAGCCCAAATGGAAGAAAAAGGTTATGCCTATTTACTAGATTATGTTGATTAGGAAGTCTTTCCTAAGCAGTTAGAGGAGAATTTTGCTATACTGATACTAGTAAGTGACAAAGGAGCCGAGCATGACCTACACAATTTTAATCGTAGAAGATGAATATCTAGTAAGACAAGGCTTGACCAAGCTGGTCAATGTAGCAGCCTACGATATGGAAATCATCGGTCAAGCTGAAAATGGAAGACAGGCTTGGAACTTGATACAAAAGCAGGTGCCAGACATTGTTTTAACCGATATCAATATGCCTCAGCTGAATGGCATCCAGTTGGCCAGTCTGGTTCGAGAAAACTATCCTCAGGTGCATCTAGTTTTTTTAACAGGCTACGATGATTTTGATTATGCCTTGTCTGCTGTCAAACTAGGTGTGGATGACTACCTGCTCAAGCCCTTTTCTCGTCAGGATATTGAGGAAATGTTGGGGAAAATCAAGCAAAAGTTGGATAAGGAAGAAAAGGAAGAGCAGTTACAAGATTTATTAACCGATAAGTTTGAAGGAAATATAGCCCATAAAATCCAGTCTCATCTATCCGATAGCCAATTTAGTTTAAAGAGCTTGGCCAGTGACTTGGGCTTTAGTCCGACTTATCTGAGCTCTTTGATTAAGAAAGAGTTAGGCCTGCCTTTTCAAGATTATCTGGTGAGAGAACGTGTCAAACAAGCCAAGCTCTTGCTCCTGACCACAGACTTAAAGATTTATGAGATAGCCGAAAAGGTTGGTTTTGAAGATATGAACTATTTTACCCAACGTTTTAAACAGATTGCAGGTGTGACACCTCGTCAGTTTAAGAAGGGGGAAGGTCGATGAAGCGTTCTTCTCTCCTAGTCAGAATGGTTATTTCCATCTTTCTGGTCTTTCTCATTCTCCTAGCTGTGGTTGGGACTTTCTATTATCAATCTAGTTCATCAGCCATTGAGGCCACTATTGAGGGCAATAGCCAAACGACCATCAGCCAAACTAGCCACTTTATTCAGTCTTATATCAAAAAATTAGAAACCACCTCGACCAGTTTGACCCAGCAGAAGGATGTCCTAGCCTATGCTGAGAATCCTAACCAAGACCAAGTCAAGGGAATCCGAGATCTGTTTTTGACTATCTTAAAGGCAGACCAGGACTTGAAAACGGTGGTACTGGTCACCAAATCCGGTCAGGTTATTTCTACAGATGATAGTGTGCAGATGAAAACTTCCTCAGATATGATGGCTGAGGATTGGTACCAAAAGGCCATTCATCAGGGAGCTAAGCCAGTTTTAACCCCAGCTCGTAAATCAGATAGTCAATGGGTCATTTCTGTTACTCAGGAACTTGTTGATGAAAAGGGAGCCAATCTTGGTGTGCTTCGTTTGGATATTTCCTACGAAACTCTGGAAGCCTATCTTAACCAACTCCAGTTGGGCCAGCAGGGCTTTGCCTTTATCATCAATGAAAACCATGAATTTGTCTACCATCCTAAACGTACTGTCTATAGCTCAGCGAGTGAAATGGAGGCCATGAAACCTTACATCGAGACGGGGCAGGGCTATACGCTAGACCATCAATCCTACGTCAGTCAGGAAAAGATTGCAGGAACTGATTGGACGGTGATAGGCGTGTCTTCGTTGGAGAAGTTAGACCAGGTTCGGAGTCAACTCATGTGGACCTTGCTTGGTGCTAGTGCCTTATCTCTTCTTGCCTGTCTCTGCTTGGTGTGGTTCAGTCTCAAACGCTGGATTGCCCCTTTGAAGGATTTGAGAGAAACCATGCTGGAAATTGCTTCTGGTACACAAAATCTGCGTGCTAAAGAAGCTGGCGCCTATGAACTGAGAGAAGTGACTCGTCAGTTCAATGCCATGCTGGATCAGATTGATCAGTTGATGACAGATGTGCGCAGGCAGGAAGAAGCGACCCGGCAGTATGAACTTCAAGCCTTGTCGAGCCAGATTAACCCCCATTTCCTCTATAATACTTTGGACACTATCATCTGGATGGCTGAGTTTCAGGATAGTCAGCGAGTGGTTCAGGTGACCAAGTCCTTGGCAACCTATTTCCGCTTGGCGCTCAATCAAGGCAAGGATTTGATTTCTCTTTCTGATGAAATCAATCATGTCCGCCAGTACCTCTTTATCCAGAAACAACGCTATGGGGATAAGCTGGAGTATGAGATTGATGAAGATCCTGCTTTTGGTAACCTAGTCTTACCCAAGTTGGTGCTACAACCCCTTGTAGAAAATGCTCTTTACCATGGCATTAAGGAAAAGGAAGGTCAGGGACATATTAAAGTTTCTGTTCAGAAACAGAATACAGGGCTTGTCATCCGCATTGAGGATGATGGCGTTGGCTTCCAAGCTGCTGGCGATAGCAGTCAAAGTCAGCTCAAACGTGGGGGAGTTGGCCTTCAAAATGTCGACCAACGACTCAAACTTCATTTTGGAGAAAACTATCAGATGAAGATTGATTCTGTACCTTCAAAAGGGACGATAGTTGAAATATGCATTAATAAAATAGTAATGAGCTAACTCCCAATCTATTCTGGGAGTTTTGCTTTTAAAAATCAGAATGACTTGTTGGCCTTGATAAAATCAGTAAAAAAAGATATGATAGATAGTGACAAAAGAGGTATCAAGTATGAAGGAAAAAGACATTCAAAGAGAAACAAGCCAGATTGTAAAAGATGTATTAGAAAAGGCTAATTTGAAGCAAGGATCCATCTTTGTTTTGGGCCTTTCTTCTAGTGAAGTGATAGGTGGTCAGATTGGCAAGGAATCCAGCCAAGAAATTGGGGAAATCATTGTGAAGACCATTCTAGCTATCCTAGAGGAAAAAGGAATTCATCTAGCTGTTCAAGGTTGTGAACATGTCAATCGAGCCCTCGTTGTTGAACGTCAGGTGGCAGAGCAGTTTGGTCTGGAAATCGTCAGTGTCCTTCCGACTCTTCATGCGGGAGGTTCGGGTCAGTTGGCAGCCTTCAAGTTTATGCAGGATCCAGTTGAGGTTGAATTTATCAAGGCCCATGCTGGATTGGATATCGGAGATACTGCGATTGGCATGCATGTCAAGCATGTTCAGGTTCCGATTCGCCCTCTTTTGAGAGAAATTGGGCATGCCCATGTAACGGCTCTTGCTAGCCGTCCAAAATTAATTGGAGGTGCGCGTGCGCATTATCCACAAGATTCTATCAGAAAGTCGTGAGAATGAAAAAAACAAAACAACAACTAGAAAAAATCACCAAATATTCGATTCGTAAGCTAACTGTTGGGGTAGGTCCTGTAGCCATCGGGGCCTTCCTTTTTGGTGCTAGTACTCTTTCAGTAGATAAGGTTCAAGCCAATGAAGTTGGCGGTGCTCATAGCGTTCATTACCGTTATTTGGCGGAGCAGGAATTGACTGAGTCTGAAAAAGCCCTGATTCACCATGAGGTTCCTACAGAATTTCAAGATGATGATATTCTTTATGTAGTTTATCGCAAGAAGGCGACTACCAGTCAACAACTTCCTTACACAGGAAGTAAGGAGCTAGCCCTAGCAGGTCTTGGATTGGCAACTGCTTCTCTAGCAGTCTTTTTGGTGTCTAAAAAAGGTCGTAGAGAAGTTCTAGGTGTTCTCTTGATTGGTTCTTTAGGAGCCAGCACCTTTGTACCTTACGGGACATTTGCATTTGAAAATAAAGAATTGCTTTCTTATAACCAAACTATTTCAGCCTCTACACACGAAGGTTTGGCTGAAGGAATTATTTACATCGAAGGCTATGAATACATCGGATACTTCAAGGAAGCAGAACTCCATCCATCAAGACCAGATTCAGCAGAACAGCCTCAGTTTCCAGTAGAAAAGCAAAATGCAAATGAAATCGAGAAAACAGAAGTCGTTCAAGAAAGACCTGCTGTTGCTCCAGAAACTATCGTTGAGAATCCTGTAGTAGAGACTCCAGTTGCTCCTGCTATTGAAGAAAAACCAGTTTCTGAGAAGCCTCAGACAATACAGGAAGAGAGCTTGGTGGAGATTCCTTTTGAAACAATCACAAGCCCAGATGCGAATCTAGCAGAAGGACAGACTCGTATCGTCACAGCTGGAGTAAAGGGTCAGCGTCGCCTTGTAACTAAAGTATCGATGGTCAACGGTCAAGAAGTTAGAGAAGTCATCCAAGACCAAGTAGTCCAAAATCCTGTTTCGCAAGTCATTGCAGTCGGAACTAAGAAAGAGGTGCAACCTGCTCCAACTCCAGTACCACAAGCTGAACCAACGCATCAGGTAGCTAAAGGGACGCAAGAGGAAGGTAAAACTGGCCAAGCCTTAACACAACCTGAATTGCCAGAGGCTCCAGTTGAAGTAAAAGGAACTCAAGAAGAAGGTAAGGTAGGACAAGCTCTGACGCAACCAGAACTACCAGAGTATCATGAAGCCAAAGGTGTTCAAGAAGTAAAAGAAGGCGAGAAGCAAGGCCAAGCTTTAGTACAGCCAGAACTTCCTGGATATAAAGAACCAGTTTCAACAAAGGGAACTCAAGAATCTGGTCAAGAAGGTCAAGCACCAGTACAAGAAGTAAACCCAGAATATAAAGTAACAACAGGTACAGTTGAGAAGTCTACCGAAAGTGAATTAGATTTCACAACAGAAGTAGTTCCAGACGATACAAAATATGTGGATGAAGAAGTAGTTGAAACCCCTGGTTCTAAAGGTATCCAAGTTACGAAAACAACTTACGAAACAGTGGAAGGTGTGGAAACAGACAAAGTCCTTTCTACAACTACAGAAGTAAAAACTCCTGCTGTTCCTAAAGTCGTTAAAAAAGGAACAAAGCCAGTTGAAGGAACAGTAGTTGAAACAAGAGAAGAAGTCATTCCTTTTGAAACCAAAGAACAAGAAGATGACACTTTAAAACGCGGAACAAGACAAGTATCTCAAAAAGGTGTAGAAGGTAAGAAACAAATTACTGAAATCTATAAAACGATTCGTGGAGAAAAAACAAATGAAGCTCCAACAGTAGAAGAAACAGTTCTCCAAGCACCTCAAGATGAAATTATCAAAAAAGGTACAAAAGGTTTAGAAAAACCAACCTTAGAATGGGCTAACACAGATAAAGATGTCTTGAAGAAGAGCGCTACAGCTAGTTATACATTGAATAAACCAGCTGGAGTAGAAATCAAATCGATTAAAGTAGCTCTGAAAGATAAGACTGGACAAGTTGTTAAAGAAGTGACAGTAGAAGAAAATAAATTACAAGCTACTTTAGACAACTTGAAATATTATCAAGGCTATACATTATCCACAACGATGGTTTATGATCGTGGAGAAGGCGAAGAAACTGAAACATTAGAAGATAAAGAAATTCAGTTAGACCTTAAAAAAGTTGAAATCAAAAACATCAAAGAAACTAGCTTGATGAGTGTGGATGATGCTGGTAACGAAACTGATAAGAGCTTATTATCTGAAAAACCAACAGATGTTGCTCCACTTTACTTACGAGTGACAACTCATGATAACAAAACAACAAGACTTGCGGTAAGTTCTGTTGAAGAAGTTGTTGTTGATGGAAAAACATTGTACAAAGTTGTAGCAAAAGCTCCAGACTTAGTTCAACGTAGAGCTGATGATACACTAAGCGAAGAGTATGTACATTACTTTGAAAAACAATTACCAAAGATTGGAAATGTCTATTACAACTTTAAAGAACTCATTGAGGATATGCAAAAAGACCCAACTGGTGAGTTTAAACTTGGTGCAGATTTGAATGCTGCCAATGTTCCAACACCAAGTAAACAGTATGTAACAGGAACGTTTAAAGGTAAGTTGTCTAGTGATGGGGATAAGCGCTTTACAATTCATAACCTAGCGCGTCCACTATTCAACCGAGTTGAAAACGCTCATATTCATGACTTCAATCTAGGTAATGTCGATATCAACATGCCTTGGGCTAATAAGACAGCACCGCTTGGTGAGATGTTTAAAAAGTCAACGATTGAAAACATTAAAGTAACAGGTAATGTTGTAGGTAACAATGATGTTACTGGTATGGTCAATAAACTTGATGAATCAAACATGCGTAATGTTTCATTTATCGGTAATATTACAAGTGTTGGTAATGCAGGATGGTGGTCTGGTGGACTTGTAAGTGAAAGCTGGAGAAGTAACACAGACAATTCTTATATCGACGCCTATATTAAAGGTAATAAAGCTAAAGTTGGTGGACTTGTTGCTAAATTAAATCACGGTGACAATCCGATGGATGTTAGCGCATGGGGCCGTTTGAAAAATTCTGTAGCAAAAGGTACAATTGACGTCAAAGAACCTCTTGAAACAGGTGGTCTGCTTCATTCTAACTGGTCGTGGGGGCTTGCTGAAAATAACGTTACCATGATGAAAGTGAAGAATGGTGGTGAGATTCTTTACGGTTCTCGTGATGCAGAGGATGATGATTACTTTGGTGCAAACTGGGTTCGAAATAATAATGTATTCGTCAATGGTGTAAGTGAAGGTAAACAATCATATTCTCGCTCTAGTCGTTGGAAGGGTGTTTCCCAAGAAGAAGCTGATGCCAGAATTGCTAAAATGGGAATTACTGCACATGAATATACAATAACTGAACATTTTGTAGATAAGTTAAACCATAAGGCAGCAAAAGCAGATACTTACAAATCTACTCAAGATTATGACGTATCTCGTGAACTTGCTTACCGTAATATTGAAAAACTTCAACCATTCTACAACAAAGAATGGATTGTAAATCAAGGTAATAAGATTTCTGCAGATTCTAAATTACTAAATACAGAAGTTTTATCTGTTACAGGTATGAAAGATGGACAATTTGTGACCGACTTATCAGATGCTGACCATATTATGATTCATTACGCTGATAAGACGAAAGAAGAAAAAGCTGTGTCACCTAAGGCTACATCAAACGTGGAACAAGTAAAAGAATATGGTATTACAGATTTAGGAGATGTAGTTTACACACCAAATATGGTGGTTAAAGACCGTACTCAATTACTAAGTGATATTAAAGCAAAACTAGATACAATTACTCTTGAATCTCCTGAAGTTCGTGCGATAACAGGTAATGTTGGAGCATTATATTTAGAAGAAAGTTTTGCAGAAGTAAAAGGAAATCTTGATAAATTAGTAAAAGCTCTTGTTGAAAATGAAGATCATCAGTTAAATGGTGATGAGGCAGCCATAAAAGCACTTCTTAAGAAAGTAGAAGATAATAAAGCTAAAATTATGATGGCACTTACTTACCTCAATCGTTATTATGGAATTGAATATGGTGACTTGAACATTAAGAATATGATGATGTTTAAACCAGACTTCTATGGTAAGACACCAAGTGTTATTGACAGATTGATTCGAATTGGCTCGAAAGAAAAGAACTTAAAGGGTGATAGAACTCAAGATGCATACCGTGAAATTATTGCAGGAGACACTGGTAAAGGTGATTTACGTAGTTTCTTAGATTATAATATGCGTCTCTTCACAAATGATACAGATCTTAACGACTGGTTTATTCACTCAGCGAAAAATGTTTATGTTGTAGAACCTGAAACAACAAATCCAGATTTAAAAAATAAACGTCATCGTGTCTTTGATGGTCTGAATAATAATATGCATGCACGTATGATTTTACCATTATTGAACTTGAAGAAAGCACATATCTTTATGATTTCAACCTATAATACTATGGCTTATAGTTCATTTGAAAAATATGGTAAAAATACTGAGGCTGAACGTGAAGCGTTCAAAGAACGTATTAATTATGTAGCTAAAGCTCAACAAACATACTTAGACTTCTGGTCACGTCTTGCACTTCCAAATGTTCGTGATAGACTTCTTAAGAGTCAAAATATGGTTCCTACACCTGTATGGGATAATCAAGCTTATGCGGGTATTAAGGATGCTAATCGTCGTGGATACGGTACAGATGGTAAGGTAGCGACACCAATTCGTGAGTTATTTGGTCCAACAGATAGATGGCATCAAATTAATTGGAATATGGGAGCTATGGCTAAAGTCTACGCAAAACCATATGAAGATGAACAAGTATTCTTTATGGTAACAAATATGTTAGAGGACTTTGGTATTTCAGCCTTTACACATGAAACAACTCACGTAAATGACCGTATGGCATATCTTGGTGGTCATGGGCATCGTCAAGGTACAGATCTTGAAGCATATGCGCAAGGAATGTTACAAACACCTGATAAATCAACATCAAATGGTGAGTATGGAGCATTAGGGATTAATATGGCTTATCATCGTCCTAATGATGAAAATCAATGGTATAATCCAGACCCTGATAAGTTAAATTCACGTGAGGCGATTGATCACTACATGAAGAACTACAATGATGCTCTTATGATGTTAGATCATCTTGAGGCTGATGCTGTATTACCACAGTTAAATGGAAATACGAGTCGTTGGTTCAAGAAAATGGATCGACAATATCGTAGTGGAAATTCAGGTCATCAGTTCGATAAAATTCGTGAGTTGACAGAGGAAGAGAAAAAAGTAGCAATCAATACAATTGATGATTTAATTACTAATAACTTAATGACGAAACATGGTGCTCCTGGTGATGGTACTTATAACCCAACGGACTTTGGGTCTGCTTATGTCAATATAAATATGATGACTGGTATTTATGGTGGAAATACAAGTACTGGTGCTCCTGGTGCTGCATCATTCAAACATAATACATTCCGTATGTGGGGTTACTTTGGTTATGAAAATGGATTTATCGGATATGCATCAAGTAAATATCAAGGGGATGCCAACAGAGAAAATAATAAGATGTTAGGTGATGACTTCATTATCAAGAAAGTTTCTAATAACAGATTTAGTACTCTTGAAGAATGGAAAAAAGCTTATTATCAAGAAGTGAAAGCAAAAGCTGACAAAGGATTTACTGCAATTGAAATTGATGGTAAACAAATTACTAATTATGCTGAGCTAAAAGTCTTATTTGATAAGGCGGTTGAGGCTGATCTAGCAGGTGGAGGAACAGCTAAAACTGTAGAACTTAAATCAAAAGTCTTTAAAGCACTTCTTAAGAATACAGACGGATTCTCAGGAAATCTTTTTAAAGCATAGATTGTATTAAATAGATGAGTAAAAAGGTAGATTAAGTTTTTCTTGATTTACCTTTTTATGCTATACTTAAGCTATGCATAGAAAAACAGTGATTGATTTTAGGGCTTTGGGGGAGAGATACACCTTTACCCAGCCTATAAAAGAGTTAAAAACGAGAAATGTAGCAGAAGTGGCAGATTTGCTGGCACAAGTGGAAAGTTTCCAAGAGCAAGGCTATTATGTGGTGGGCTATGTCAGCTACGAGGCTGCACCTGCTTTTGAGGAGAAATTAGCAGTTCATAAAGCTCCTTTATTGGACGAGTATTTGCTTTACTTTACTGTTCACGATAGGGTGGAGACATCTCCTATTCCTCTGACTTATGATGAGGTTGATTTGCCTTCAAATTGGCAGGAAGTGACGTCTGAAGCGGATTATGAAAAGGCGATTGCCCAGATTCACCATCATTTGCGGCAGGGGGACACCTACCAGGTCAACTATACCGTACAACTAAAACAAGACTTAAGTGCCAATCCTTTTGCCATCTATAATCGTATGGTGGTAGAGCAGGAGGCGGGTTACAATGCTTATGTTGAACATGACGAGATGGCAGTGATTTCCATGAGCCCAGAGCTCTTTTTTGAGCAAAATGACCGCGAGTTGACAACACGACCAATGAAGGGAACGACTCAGCGGGGAGTGACTGACCAAGAAGATCTTGAACAGGCTAGTTGGTTGGAGCAGGATCCTAAAAATCGCTCTGAAAATATGATGATTGTGGACCTCTTGCGCAATGATATGAATCGTATTTCTGAAGTGGGGAGTGAGCACGTGGAGCGTCTCTGCCAAGTGGAACAGTATTCAACTGTTTGGCAGATGACTTCGACCATCAAGAGTCAGTTGCGAGAGGATGTTGACCTTGTTGAAATATTCCGTTCTCTCTTTCCTTGCGGTTCCATAACGGGAGCACCGAAAATTGCGACTATGGAGATTATCAAGGACTTGGAGCCACAACCGCGTGGAGTCTACTGCGGAACCATTGGTTTCCTGCTTCCAAATGGGCGACGAATTTTTAATGTTGCTATTCGGACCATTCAACTCTACAAGGAGCAAGCTATCTATGGAGTTGGCGGAGGCATTACATGGGATAGCACTTGGGAGTCTGAATACCGCGAGGTTCATCAAAAGGCAGCAGTTCTCTATCGTAAACAAGCTCGCTTCCAATTAATTACAACTGGAAAAATCAGCCAAAAACAACTGATGTTTGAAGAACAACATCTGGAAAGGCTGAGAAAAGCTAGTCGGTATTTTGCCTTTCCATTTGATTTAGAAGACTTGAAACAAAAGATAGAGGAGGAGTGTCAGGCTTGTGATGCTAATCAAGATTACCGCTTGCGTATTTCTCTCGACAAGTCTGGAGAGATAGAACTCAGTCGTCAAGTATTAACACCTCTTAGTCCACATTTCTGCCAGACTAAACTTTGTCTGCAAGAAGCGGATTTGAATCAATCCTTTACCTACTTCAAAACAAGCTACCGACCTCACTTGAGCCTAGGGGAACAAGAGAAGATTTACCATAATGCAAGAGGAGAATTGCTTGAAACCACTATCGGGAATTTGGTTCTGAAGATTGATGGGAAACTCTACACACCGTCTATCCGACTGGGAATCTTACCAGGAATTTACCGTCAACATTTGCTGGAAACAGGACAGGTAGAAGAGAAAGTTTTGACCTTGGCAGATTTTGCCCAAGCAGAAGCCATCTATGGCTGTAACGCGGTGAGGGGCTTGTATGAATTGTCAGTAAAGGAGAGCTAAATGAAACTAATATTTTTACATGGATTAGGCCAGTCAGCGGAGAGTTGGAAGGAAGTGCAGGAGTTACTTGCGGATTATCCCTCTGAAGCCCTCGACTTATTCCCTACGGGAATTACTAGCTATCAAGAAGCCAAGGAGCGCATTTATCAGCACTTGTCAGAGGAGACAGAACCTTTTGTCCTAATCGGTTTGTCCTTAGGAGCTGCACTTACATTAGAGCTGTCAAGTTACGATTTGCCAAATCTTCAGGCCTTGGTTTTGTCAGGCTGTCCATTGAAACTAGCTGGTAATATCCCTTTTTACATTCAGTTGCTGATTTTTAAACTACTTCCCAAAAGAGTATTTGAAAAACAGGGAGCAGACAAAGCTCTTATGGTCGGAGTTTCTGAGGAATTGAAGACACTTGATTTAACTGATATATCAAGAACTTGTCCTTATCCAACCTTACTAATTTGTGGCAGCAAAGATAAACCGAATCTTAGTTCTATGAGAAGTCTTCATAAACTAATATCAGAATCTCAATTCCAGATTATCCCTGACGGTCCTCATGTCTTGAATAGAGCCAAACCAAAAGAGTTTGCTGAACAGATTAAACCTTTCCTTGAATTGCTGAAATAAGTTTGATAAAATAATAGTGAAATCGATAACATCGTTATAGGAGAAAGAAATGAACAAACGTCTATTTTTAAAAATGAGTCTGGCTACCTTGCCAGTTTTAGCCTTGTTTTCACAACCTGTGTTAGCAGAGGAAAACATTCATTTTTCTAGCTGTAAGGAAGCTTGGGCGAATGGACACTCGGATATTCACGAGGGAGAACCTGGTTATTCTGCCAAGTTAGACCGCGATCATGATGGTGTGGCTTGCGAATTGAAAAATGCTCCTAAGGGTGCTTTTAAAGCAAAACAAGCGGCTACAACTCAAACTGATACAACTTCATCTACAGCAAGTGGTTGGGTTAAGCAGGACGGTTCTTGGTACTATTTTGATGGAAATGGAAATCCAGTGAAAAATGCATGGCAGGGAAGCTATTACCTGAAAGCTGATGGTAAAATGGCACAGAGTGAATGGATTTATGACTCTTCTTATCAAGCTTGGTATTATTTGAAATCAGATGGTTCTTATGCAAAAAATGCATGGCAAGGAGCTTATTACCTTAAATCAAACGGTAAAATGGCACAAGGTGAGTGGGTTTATGACTCTTCTTATCAAGCCTGGTATTACTTGAAATCAGATGGTTCTTATGCTCGCAATGCATGGCAAGGAAACTACTATTTGAAATCAGATGGTAAAATGGCTAAAAATGAGCGAGTTGATGGAGGCCGCTACTACGTAGATGCTTCAGGTCTATGGAAACCATAAGTAAGGATAAAATCTAGAAAGTTAATGCAAACCTTTGCATAAATGAGTGAATTTTGTTATACTAGTACTGTAAGCATTTTCAATTAATTCATAATGAAAAAGGAGAATATGATGAGTCAAAAGATTATTGGGATTGACCTTGGTGGAACTTCTATCAAATTTGCAATCTTAACAACAGCAGGAGAAATCCAAGAAAAATGGTCTATCAAGACTAACATTTTGGATGAGGGAAGTCATATCGTAGATGATATGATTGAGTCTATTCAACATCGTTTGGACTTGCTTGGATTGGTAGCAGCAGACTTCCAAGGTATTGGAATGGGATCACCAGGTGTGGTTGACCGTGAAAAAGGGACTGTTATTGGTGCCTACAACTTGAACTGGAAAACCCTTCAACCAATCAAAGAAAAGATTGAAAAAGCCTTGGGTATTCCGTTCTTCATCGATAATGATGCCAACGTGGCAGCTCTTGGTGAGCGCTGGATGGGGGCTGGTGATAACCAACCAGACGTTGTCTTTATGACACTTGGTACAGGTGTTGGTGGCGGTATCGTCGCAGAAGGCAAATTGCTTCACGGTGTTGCTGGTGCAGCAGGTGAGCTTGGCCACATCACTGTTGACTTTGACCAACCAATCGCATGTACCTGTGGTAAAAAAGGCTGTCTTGAGACAGTTGCTTCAGCAACAGGGATTGTCAACTTGACTCGTCGTTATGCAGATGAATACGAAGGCGATGCGGCCTTGAAACGCTTGATCGACGACGGTGAAGAAGTAACAGCAAAAACTGTCTTTGACCTTGCAAAAGAAGGGGACGACCTTGCCTTGATCGTTTACCGTAACTTCTCGCGTTACTTGGGAATCGCTTGTGCCAATATCGGCTCCATCCTCAACCCATCAACAATCGTTATCGGTGGAGGTGTGTCAGCTGCAGGAGAATTCCTTCTCCAAGGTGTTCAAAAAGTGTACGACGAAAATACCTTCCCACAAGTACGCACAACAACTAAATTAGCTCTTGCAACTCTAGGAAATGACGCTGGAGTTATCGGAGCAGCATCACTTGTTTTACAATAAGATAGAAATGACAGAGCTTGGTGATTCATCAGGCTCTTTTTCAAGATCATAATTGTAAATATAATTCTTAACTTTTTGATTTTAGAAAGGAGATTTTAAATGAATAAGTCAGAACAATCCATGTTTGAATTGGCTTTGTCCATCGCAAAAAAAGCACATGAGGGACAATATGATAAGGCTGGAGTAGTTTATATCAAACACCCTCTTTTTGTAGCAAGTCTGGTCGATACGCAAGAAGAAAAGGCAGTCGCTCTATTGCACGATGTTCTTGAAGATAGCCCTTATACAGCAGAAGAACTAATATTGGCTGGTTTACCAGAGACTGTTGTTACTGCAGTGCAGGTACTGACCAAGAAAAAGGGACAAGATTATCAACAATATTTGGAACTTGTTAAATCGAATCCTATAGCACGTTGTGTCAAATTAGCAGATTTGAAACATAATTCAGATTTATCTAGACTAGCTACAATTACTGAAAAGGATCTGGAACGATTTGAAAAATACAAGAAAGCTATTGATTATCTGAGCATGTAGAAAAGCTATTTTTATGCTATACTAGTTAGGAAATAAATGAGGTGAGAGAATGACAAAAGCAGATACGATTTTTAAAGAAAATATTGAACGAATCCTCAAAGACGGTGTCTTTTCAGAGCAGGCTCGTCCTAAGTACAAGGATGGGACAGTTGCCAACTCCAAGTACGTAACGGGTGCCTTTGCCGAGTATGACTTATCTAAAGGAGAATTTCCTATCACAACCTTGCGTCCCATTGCAATCAAATCCGCCATCAAGGAAGTGCTCTGGATCTACCAAGACCAATCTAATAGCCTAGAAGTTCTCAATGACAAGTACAATGTTCACTATTGGAATGACTGGGAAGTGGGAGATACAGGAACTATTGGGGAGCGCTATGGTGCCGTTGTTAAGAAACACGACATTATCAATAAGCTTCTCAAACAGTTGGAAGCCAATCCTTGGAACCGTCGCAATATCATTTCTCTCTGGGATTACCAAGCTTTTGAGGAGACGGACGGCCTCCTTCCATGCGCCTTTCAGACCATGTTCGATGTCCGCCGTGTAGATGGGGACATCTATCTGGATGCTACCTTGACTCAGCGCTCCAATGATATGCTGGTGGCTCATCACATCAACGCTATGCAGTATGTGGCTCTTCAAATGATGATTGCCAAGCATTTTGGCTGGAAGTTTGGGAAGTTCTTCTACTTTATCAACAACCTCCATATCTATGACAATCAATTTGAACAAGCTCAGGAATTGCTTCGTCGTGAGCCGTCAAACTGCCAACCACGTTTGGTTTTGAATGTGCCAGATAAGACTAATTTCTTTGATATCAAAGCAGAAGATTTTGAGTTGGTGGATTATGACCCTGTCAAGCCACAGCTGAAGTTTGACCTAGCTATTTAAAAGAATAGAAAAAAGAAGTTGAGGCAATAAATCCCAACTTCTTTTGTTTCTTAACGTGATACGCGGCGACGAGCTGCTTTTTTACGGTTTTCTTCGATGAAAGCTGCTTTTTGCTCTTCTGGTTCGATCACTTTCTTTTTAAATGCGTATACTGCACCTGCGACTGCAGCGACAGTTCCTGCGACACCTGTTACAAGACCTTTAGCGAATCCTTTAGCCATGAGTCTTCCTCCTTTATCTTCCCGATCAGCCAGGCTCCCCAAGTGGTAGCATTTTTCTGACTGACCTTTTTGTGATATAATAATAGTAACGAAAAAATGGAAATTTTTCAAGGAAAAAAGATGAAAACAAAAATAATTGTGATTGTTGGACCGACTGCTGTTGGAAAAACAGCCCTTGCCATTGAAGTTGCAAAGCGTTTTAATGGCGAAGTGGTTAGCGGTGATAGTCAGCAGGTTTACCGAGGTCTAGATATTGGGACGGCTAAGGCTAGTCCAGAAGAGCAGGCAGCTGTTCCCCATCATTTAATCGATGTTAGAGAGGTAACCGAGTCTTACTCGGCTTTTGATTTTGTTTCAGAAGCTAAGATGGCTATTGAGGATATTCACAGTCGTGGCAAGCTTGCCATTATAGCTGGTGGAACAGGGCTTTACATACAGAGTCTACTAGAAGGATATCATCTCGGTGGAGAGACACCACATGAGGAGATTCTAGCTTATCGAGCTAGTTTGGAGCCATATTCAGATGAGGAATTAGCCCATTTGGTGGAGCAAGCAGGCCTTGAAATTCCCCAGTTTAATCGTCGTCGTGCTATGCGTGCCTTGGAAATCGCCCATTTTGGTCAGGATTTGGAAAATCAAGAGAGTCTATATGAACCGCTGATTATCTGCTTGGATGATGAACGCAGTCAATTATATGAACGAATCAATCATCGAGTGGATTTGATGTTTGAGGCTGGGCTTTTAGATGAGGTCAAGTGGCTTTTTGACCAATACCCTGATGTGCAGGCGGCTAAAGGAATTGGCTATAAGGAACTCTTTCCTTATTTTCGTGGGGAGCAGAGTTTGGAGGAAGCTAGTGAGAGTCTCAAACAGGCTACCCGTCGTTTTGCCAAGCGTCAGTTGACCTGGTTCCGTAATCGCATGCAGGTCACCTTTTATCAGATTGGAGAGTCTGGTGTGCAGGAACGTATTTTTAGCCAGATAGAGGAGTTTTTAAATGATTGAAACGGAGAAAAAAGAGGAACGTGTCCTGCTTGTCGGTGTGGAATTACAGGACATGGACAATTTTGACCTCTCTATGGAAGAATTGGCCAGTCTGGCTAAGACAGCTGGGGCAGTCGTTGTAGATAGCTACAGACAAAAACGTGAAAAATATGATTCCAAGACCTTCGTCGGCTCTGGTAAGTTAGAAGAAATTGCGCTCATGGTGGATGCAGAAGAAATTACCACTGTCTTCGTCAACAACCGTCTGACCCCAAGGCAGAATGTCAATCTAGAGGAAGTTCTCGGTGTCAAGGTCATTGACCGTATGCAGTTGATTTTGGATATCTTTGCCATGCGAGCTCGAAGCCATGAAGGGAAGCTCCAAGTCCACCTAGCCCAACTCAAATACCTCTTGCCTCGCTTGGTTGGTCAGGGAATTATGCTCAGCCGTCAGGCAGGGGGAATTGGTTCCCGTGGACCTGGTGAAAGCCAGCTGGAGCTGAACCGTCGTAGCGTTCGCAATCAAATCACGGATATCGAGCGCCAGCTCAAGGTGGTTGAGAAAAATCGGGCGACAGTCAGAGAAAAACGTCTGGAGTCGAGTACCTTTAAGATTGGTTTGATTGGTTATACCAATGCTGGGAAGTCAACTATCATGAACACCTTGACCAGTAAGACCCAGTATGAGGCTGACGAGCTATTTGCGACTCTAGATGCGACGACTAAGAGTATCCATCTGGGAGGCAATCTCCAAGTAACTTTGACAGATACCGTTGGATTTATCCAAGATTTGCCGACAGAGTTGGTGTCCAGTTTTAAGTCAACCTTGGAAGAAAGCAAGCATGTGGATCTTCTAGTTCATGTTATCGATGCCAGCAATCCTTACCACGAAGAGCATGAAAAAACGGTCCTTTCCATCATGAAAGACTTGGACATGGAGGATATTCCTCGCCTGACTCTTTATAATAAAGCAGATTTGGTGGAGGATTTTACGCCTACCCAAACGCCTTATGCCCTCATTTCTGCCAAGTCTGAGGATAGTCGTGAGAATTTGCAGGCACTATTTTTAGAGAAAATCAAGGATATTTTTGAATCTTTTACCCTGCGCGTGCCTTTTTCAAAGTCCTACAAGATTCATGATTTAGAAAGTGTTGCGATTCTGGAAGAACGTGATTATCAGGAAGACGGCGAAGTGATTACAGGCTACATTTCCGAGAAAAATAAATGGAGGTTAGAGGAATTTTATGACTGATATTAAAACCTTGGCTCTAAAATATGGGGGCTATACAAGTCTAGACAAGGTCTATCTGGATCAACTTCTAGCTGGTAAAACAGAGCAAGAGCAGTTGGCACTGATCACTCCTCCGCCTAGCGTGGTCAATGCTTACTTTGCAGAACTCTACCAGAAAAAGAGTCCTGAGGTTGCGACGGATTATTTTTCGGAACTCAGTCAGGAATTAAACCTCTTCAATGCTGAACCTAGTTTCACCCTAGAAAACAAGCCTTTTATTCGACTTAATCTGTCTGGCAAATCCTTTGGTTTTTGTTATGAGAGTGAGGGTCTGGGTCGAATTTTCTCTGAAAATAAAGAGGTTATTTCAGAAGACTTGCTCTTTGAAATTGCGCAAATTTTCCCCCATCAACTGGTCTTTGAAGAGTCTGGTAAGATTTACATGAAGGCTGTTGGAGATGAAGAAGTTGTTAGCATGGAGAGTCTCACAGCTTTGACTGATTTGGAAAGCTTGGCTGATGGTCGCAAGCGTCTTAAAGGTTACAGCCAAGAGGAGTTATTACAAGAAGCTACAGCTTTTTCTGGCAAGCGCTATTTCCGATCGGAAAACCGCACAGCCATGTTATATATTGATTAATTAGAAAGTATCGAATGGATATTCAATTTTTAGGAACGGGGGCAGGTCAGCCCTCTAAAGCCCGCAACGTTTCAAGTCTCGCTCTGAAACTCTTGGACGAGATTAACGAAGTCTGGCTCTTTGACTGTGGAGAAGGTACGCAAAATCGCATCCTGGAAACCACAATTCGACCACGTAAGGTCAGCAAAATCTTTATTACCCACCTACATGGAGACCACATCTTTGGCTTGCCAGGTTTCCTTTCTAGTCGTGCCTTTCAGGCCAATGAAGAGCAGACAGATTTGGAAATCTATGGACCTCAAGGAATCAAGTCATTTGTCTTAACCAGCCTTCGTGTGTCAGGTTCGCGCCTGCCTTACCGTATTCATTTTCATGAGTTTGACCAAGATTCTCTAGGAAAAATCCTTGAGACCGATAAATTTACGGTGTATGCAGAGGAGCTGGATCATACTATTTTCTGTGTTGGCTATCGTGTCATTCAAAAGGACTTGGAAGGAACGCTGGATGCTGAAAAACTTAAGGCTGCTGGTGTCCCATTTGGCCCACTTTTTGGAAAAATTAAAAACGGTCAGGACGTTGTTTTAGAAGATGGGACTGAAATCAAGGCGTCAGACTATATCTCAGCCCCACGTCCAGGTAAAATTATCACTATTCTGGGTGACACTCGCAAAACGGATGCCAGTGTGCGTCTGGCTGTCAATGCAGATGTCCTTGTCCATGAGTCCACTTATGGCAAGGGTGATGAAAAAATTGCTCGTAACCATGGCCACTCTACTAACATGCAAGCTGCACAAGTAGCGGTAGAAGCAGGAGCCAAACGCCTCTTGCTCAACCATATCAGTGCCCGTTTCCTCTCAAAAGATATCAGCAAGCTCAAAAAAGACGCTGCTAGTGTTTTTGAAAATGTCCATGTGGTCAAAGACTTAGAAGAAGTGGAAATCTAAAAGATTGAGAAAGGATAAGTATGCCTACTATTCTCATTACCGGAGCTAGCGGTGGTCTAGCCCAAGAAATAGTCAAACTCTTGCCAAATGACCAACTCATCTTGCTTGGTAGAAATAAGGAAAAATTAGCCCAACTCTACGGAAACCATCCCCGTGCAGAATTGATTGAAATCGATATTACCGATGATTCAGCCTTAGAAACTCTGGTAGCAGACCTCTATCTCCGTTATGGCAAGATTGATGTTTTGATAAACAACGCTGGTTACGGGATTTTTGAGGAATTTGACCAGATTTCTGACCAAGATATTCATCAGATGTTCGAGGTCAATACCTTTGCCCTAATTAATCTGTCTCGTCGCCTTGCGGCTCGAATGAAGGAAAGTCGAAAAGGCCATATCATCAATATTGTTAGCATGGCTGGTTTGATCGCTACAGGGAAATCCAGTCTCTACTCAGCAACTAAGTTTGCTGCTATTGGTTTTTCAAATGCTCTGCGCCTCGAACTGATGCCCTATGGAGTCTATGTGACAACAGTCAATCCAGGACCAATCCGAACAGGATTTTTTGACCAGGCCGATCCAGATGGCACCTATCTCAAGTCTGTTGACCGTTTCCTGCTAGAACCAGATACAGTGGCTAAAAAGATTGTTAAGATTATAGGTAAAAATAAACGAGAACTCAATCTCCCTATGTTGTTGAACCTAGCCCATAAGTTTTATACTCTCTTTCCCAAGCTAGCTGATAAGTTGGCTGGGGAAACTTTTAATTATAAATAGAAGAAGTTCCTTTTAAAGGGACTTTTTTACTTCTTTTAATTTAAAGGTTAATAAGTGTTTTTCTTTTAAAACTACATTCAGTTTTTTAATTCTTCTACAAATTTTAGAAAAAACAATCAAAAGCTAAATTCCCAAACTAAGTTCCACCGCTAGTAGAAGTGGAAGTTAGTCTTAAAA